>NZ_JACFYV010000368.1:0-3171 GCF_016759955.1 Burkholderia sp. KCJ3K979 | reverse complement strand
CGGCACTGACCGGCGCGCGGCGGCGCGGCGCGGGAGAGCATCATGAGGAACACGATTGTCCGAAGTCTGTGCGTCGTCCTGGCCGGCCTCGCGGCCGCACCGGGCGTCGCCGATGCGCAGAGCAGCGCTTACACGAACTCGCCGGCCGAGCTGTTTGCCGGGCCGGCGCCCGATTATCCGGTGGTCGCGCAGATCCCGCCCGGCACCGCGCTGGATGTGTTCGGCTGCCTGAGCGACTACACGTGGTGCGATGTCGCGCTGCCGGGCGTGCGCGGCTGGATCGATGCGCAGTTGCTCGACTATCCGTACCAGGGCAGCTACGTGCCGTTGCTCCAATACGGCGCGATCATCGGCGTGCCGGTGACCGGCTTTGCGATCGGCGCGTACTGGGATCGCTATTACCGGCACCGCCCGTGGTATCCCGACCGTGATCGCTGGGCGCATCGTGCGGAGCCGAGGCTCGGCCCCGGCGGCATGCCGCCCGCGCAAGGGCGTCCGCAACCGGGTGCGCCGATGCAAGTCACGCCGGGCGGCCCGCCGCCCGTGCATGACACGCGGCCGTCGGCGACGCGCGGCGGCTGGAACGGCGCGAACCGCGTGCCGCCGCCGGCTGCACCGGCACCGGCACCGGCGCCGGGTGGAGTGGGTAATGCGCGTCCGGCCAGCCCGCCGACGCCGATGCCGGGCGGGATGGGTAATGCGCGCCCGGCCAGCCCGGCGGCGCCGACGCCGATGCCGGGCGGGATGGGTAATGTGCGTCCGGCCAGCCCGGCGGCGCCGACGCCGATGCCGGGCGGCGCGGGTAATACGCGCCCGGCCAGCCCGCCGCCCGCGCCGGGCGGCGAAGCCCGCACGATGCCTCAGCCCGCGCGCCAGGGAGGTTGGGGCGGCGGCGGTTATGCGCGGCCGCAAGGCGGCGGAAACGGCGGCGGCAACCATGGCGGCGGTGGAGGCGGCGGTCCCGACGAACTCCGCCACTGACGGCGTCGGTGCCGCGGGTTCTCCGGGCACCAGACAAAAAAAGCCGCTCCGGAGAGCGGCTTTTGAGAGCGGCTTTTGGATCGGGCAAGCGGGGCGAGGTAAGGCGCTACCGGTCGCCCGCCGCCCGCCGCATCAGTCGTCGAGCAGCGACAGATCGCGCACGGCGCCCTTGTCGGCCGACATGACCAGCTTCGCGTATGCCTTCAGCGCGGCGGACACCTTGCGCGGGCGCGGCTGCGCGGGCTTCCAGCCCTTCGCGTTCTGCTCCTCGCGGCGGCGCGCCAGTTCCTCGTCCGACACCAGCACGTCGATCGTGCGGTTCGGAATGTCGATGCGAATCCGGTCGCCGTCGCGCACGAGGCCGATCGCGCCGCCCGCCGCCGCTTCCGGCGAGCAGTGGCCGATCGACAGCCCCGACGTACCGCCCGAGAACCGGCCGTCCGTCAGCAGCGCACACGCCTTGCCGAGCCCTTTCGACTTGATGTAGCTGGTCGGGTAGAGCATTTCCTGCATGCCCGGACCGCCCTTCGGGCCTTCGTAGCGCACGATCACCACGTCGCCGGCCTTGACCTTGTCGTTCAGGATGTTCTCGACCGCTTCGTCCTGCGATTCGGTCACGTGCGCCGAGCCTTCGAACACGAGGATGCTTTCGTCGACGCCGGCCGTCTTCACCACGCAGCCGTCGAGCGCGATGTTGCCGGTCAGTACCGCGAGGCCGCCTTCCTTCGAGAACGCATGCTCGTACGAGCGGATGCAGCCCTCGGCGCGATCGAGGTCGAGACTCGGCCAGCGCGTGTTCTGGCTGAACGCGATCTGCGTCGGGATGCCGGCCGGGCCGGCCAGGTAGAACGTGCGGACCGCTTCGTCCTGCGTGAGGACGATGTCCCACTGGTCGAGCGCATCCTTCAGCGTCGGCGCGTGGACGGTCGGCACGTCGGTGTGCAGCTTGCCGGCGCGCTCGAGCTCGCCGAGGATCGCCATGATGCCGCCGGCGCGGTGCACGTCCTCGATGTGGTACTTGTTCGTGTTCGGCGCGACCTTGCACAGCTGCGGCACGGTGCGCGACAGACGGTCGATGTCCTTCATCGTGAAGTCGATGCCGGCTTCCTGCGCGATCGCGAGCAGGTGCAGGATCGTGTTGGTCGAGCCGCCCATTGCGATGTCGAGCGTCATCGCGTTCTCGAACGCCTTGAAGCCGACCGAGCGCGGCAGCACGCGTTCGTCGTCCTGCTCGTAGTGCTGGCGCGTCAGTTCGACGATGCGGCGGCCGGCACGCTTGAACAGCTGTTCGCGATCGGCGTGCGTGGCGACCACCGTACCGTTGCCGGGCAGCGACAGGCCGAGCGCTTCGGTCAGGCAGTTCATCGAGTTCGCGGTGAACATGCCCGAGCACGAGCCGCAGGTCGGGCAGGCCGAGCGTTCGACTTCGGCGACGTCGGCGTCCGAATACGACTGGTCGGCCGCGATCACCATCGCGTCGACGAGGTCGAGCTTCTTCAGTTCGACGGTCTTGGTGACCGGGTTCGCGAGGCGCGTCTTGCCGGCTTCCATCGGGCCGCCCGACACGAAGATCACCGGAATGTTGAGGCGCATCGCGGCCATCAGCATCCCCGGCGTGATCTTGTCGCAGTTCGAGATGCACACCATCGCGTCCGCGCAGTGCGCGTTCACCATGTATTCGACCGAATCGGCGATGATGTCGCGGCTCGGCAGCGAGTACAGCATGCCGTCGTGGCCCATCGCGATGCCGTCGTCGACCGCGATCGTGTTGAATTCCTTCGCGACGCCGCCGGCAGCCTCGATCTCGCGCGCGACGAGCTGGCCGAGATCCTTCAGGTGCACGTGCCCGGGCACGAACTGGGTGAACGAGTTGACGACCGCGATGATCGGCTTCGAGAAATCGTCGTCTTTCATGCCGGTGGCGCGCCACAGCGAGCGCGCACCTGCCATGTTGCGGCCGGCGGTGGAGGTTTTGGAGCGGTAAGTGGGCATGGTGATGGCTGAAGAAATATCGCGGGAAAAGGGTGGAGGCACGGGAATAAAGGCCTCTCTCGCGCCCGTGCGAACAACCTCTTGAGCTGCGCCCTGGGCAAACTCCGCGATTATCCCACAGCCGCCGGGCGGGCGGCGCCGGCCGGAGCGGGCGAGTGAGGCCGGTGGTGCACCGGACAGGGGTTAAGTGCACTCGGC
>NZ_JACFYV010000367.1:0-3244 GCF_016759955.1 Burkholderia sp. KCJ3K979 | reverse complement strand
CGCCGGCGGGCCTCGTCGTGCTGCGCGTGCTACAGGGCATCGCGGTCGGCGGCGAGTGGGGCGGCGCGGTGCTGATCGCGAGCGAGAATGCACCGAAGCATCGCAGCATCCTGTATGCGGCGTTCGCGCAGCAAGGCTCGCCCACCGGCAACCTGCTGGCCACGGCGGCATTCTTCGCGCTGAGCACGCTGCCGGCCCCGTCGTTCCTGATGTGGGGCTGGCGTATTCCGTTCCTGCTGTCGGCCGTGCTCGTGATCATCGGCATGGTGATCCGGCTGAGGCTCGAGGAGTCGGTCGACATGCAGCGCGTGCTCGCGCGCAAGCGCACGGTGAAGCTGCCGCTGCGCGACGTCGTGCGCGACCACTGGGTCGTCGTGCTGCTCGCGGCCGGCACGCTGCCGGTGATCAACGTCACGTATTTCCGCAGCACGTTCGCGCTGTCGTGGGCGACCAAGGAGCTCGGTTACGCGCAGGGCACGTTCCTCGGCATCCTGTCGATCTCGCTCGTCGTGCAATTCCTGATGCAGCCGGTCGGCGCGTGGTTCGTGTCGAAGGTCGACATGCGACGCGCGATGTGCTGGATCCTGATTCCGGAAATCGTGCTGATGCCCGTGATGTTCCATGCGCTCGCGACGCGTTCGTACTGGGTCGCCGTCGCGGGCATGTGCATCTCGACGATTCCGTCGGCGATGTTCTACGGCGCGGTCGGCGGCGTGCTCGCCCGCGTGTTCCCCGCCAACATCCGCTATACGGGCCTGTCGCTCGCGTATCAGTTGAGCGCGCTGGTCGTCGGCGGCGGCACGCCGGTGCTCGCGCAGGCGATTCTCAATGCGACCGGCAGCATCGTCGGCGTCGCGATCGCGTCGGGGCTCTATGCGCTCGTGTCGCTCGCTTGCATGCTGGCGCTGCTCAATCGCACCGGATATCGCGCCGACGAGCTGTCGAGCGCCGAGCGTGGCGATGCGGCAGAGTGGGGCACCGAAGGCGCGAGCGCCGATCGTCCGGTCGGCGAGCCGGCGCAGCCGGACGATCGCGGCACGTTGAAACCGGCGGGTTGAGCGGGGGAGGCCGGAGTGATTCGGCACGCTGGCGATGCGGCGATTCGGTGATTCGGCGCTCCGTCGGCATCGCGCGTCGGATCGAGCACGCGTGGCGCAGCCTCGACTCGTTCCGATTACGCAGCCCAAAAGCAAACGGCACCGTGCGATCCACGGTGCCGTTCGGGCGTTTGCTTCAAGTCACGACGAGATCGGCGCTGCCGGCCGTCGCGAGTCGAGCGTCGCTTAGCCTTCCGTCGGCGGCACGTAGCCGGACGCCTGGTCCGCGCCGTCGCCGAAGAAGTACTTCTCCGTCTGCTTCATCAGGTACTGGCGCGCGCGCGGGTCGGCCATGTTCAGGCGGTTTTCGTTGATCAGCATCGTTTGCTGCTTGAGCCAGCCTTGCCACGCTTCCTTCGAGACGCTCTCGTAAATGCGCTTGCCGAGTTCGCCCGGCAGCGGCGGGAAATCGAGGCCTTCGGCTTCCTTGCCGAGCTTCGCGCATTGGATCATTCGAGCCATCGTGTACTTCTCCTGTAATCGGTGTCTGGGGGGGGAGGGCAGTCGTGCCTGCGCTCAGAGCTGCTTCATCAGCACGAGCGACTTGCGCTGCCAGTTATAGAGTTTGCGGCGGTCTTCCGGCAGGTCGTCGACGCTGACCTTGACGAAGCCGCGCTTGAGGAACCAGTGCTCGGTGCGCGTCGTGAGCACGAAGATGTGCGTGAGGCCGCGCGCGCGGGCGCGCTGCTCGATGCGCTTGAGCAGGCGTTCGCCGTCGCCCGAGCCCTGCGCTTCCGGCGCGACCGTCAGGCACGCCATCTCGCCGATCTTCTCCTGCTGGTACGGGTACAGCGCCGCGCAGCCGAACAGCACGCCATCGTGCTCGATCACCGAGAAGTGGTCGATGTCGCGTTCGATCTGGTGGCGGCCGCGCCGCACCAGCGTACCGTCGGACTCGAGCGGCTCGATCAGCGACAGGATGCCGCCGACGTCGTCCGGCGTCGCCTCGCGCAGGCTTTCGAGGTTCTCGTACGAGATCATCGTGCCGACGCCGTCGTGCAGGAACAGTTCGAGCAGCATGCTGCCGTCGAGCGACTGCGGGATCAGGTGCGCCCGGGTCACGCCGCCGCGGCATGCGCGGATCGAGTGCTTCAGGAAGAACGCGTCGTCGCCCTGGATGTTGCCGGAATCCAGCAGCTCGGCCGCCGCGTCGAGCGACATTTCGCGCACCAGCTCGCCTTCGTCGTCGACGATGCCGGGCCCGTCGGTGAGGAAGATGATCTTGTCGGCGCGCAGCGCGATCGCGGCCGCCGACGCGACGTCTTCCATCGACAGGTTGAACGCCTCGCCGGTCGGCGAGAAACCGAGCGGCGACAGCAGCACGAGCTTGCGGCTCGCGAGCGAATGACGGATCGATTCGGCGTCGATCTTGCGCACGATGCCCGTGTGCGCGAAATCGACCCCGTCGAGAATCCCCACCGGCCGCGCGGTCACGAAGTTGCCGGACACGACGCTGATGTGCGCGTGCGCCATCGGCGAGTTCGGCAGACCCTGGCTGATCGCGGCCTCGATGTCGAGACGCACTTCGCCGGCCGCTTCCTTCGCGGATTCGAGCGCGCGCGCATCGGTGATGCGCAGCCCGTGCGAAAACTCGGATTCGACACCGTGCAGGCTCAGCTGCTCCTCGACCTGCGGCCGCGAGCCGTGCACCAGCACGATCTGGATGCCCATCGCCTGCAACAGCGCGATGTCGGACACGAGCGCATTCAGCAGACCCTGCTGCACCACCTCGCCGCCGAACCCCACGACGAACGTGCTGTTGCGGAACTTGTGGATATAGGGCGCGACGGAGCGCATCCAGTCGACGAACTGCGCATGGCTGGCGGCCGAATCGTCGGCGGCCGGCGGCGTCGCGGCGCCGGTCTGGGCGGGAGGGAGGTCGGTTTGGGAATTCATGGGCGGGATTATAATGCGCCCCCATGTCGAATGTTTCTAAAAGTCCCGCGCCGACGCGGGCCAATACGCCGTCGGCGAAGCACCCGGATGGTGCGGCCGATGCGCGCGAGCAGCAGGGCCAGCCGCCGCGCCAGCAGCAGGGCACGCCGGCGGGCAAGCCGGCACCCGCACCGCGCGGGCCCCGCAATGACGAACGGCGCGGCGACGCGCGCCAGCCGGCCGCGAAGGGCGCGCCGCCGGCAACCGGCGAG
>NZ_JACFYV010000366.1:0-3276 GCF_016759955.1 Burkholderia sp. KCJ3K979 | reverse complement strand
TTCGGCGCGCTCTGGTACGTGTACGAACACGACACCGAAGGCGCGGAGAAAGCGGCGTTGCAGGCGTACGGCCGCGGCAAGGTGCTGAAGGCGCACCGGCAGCTCGAAGCGCTGCTCGAACGTGGCGAAGGTCCGTGGCTGCTGGGCGCGCGGCGCACGCTGGCCGACGCGTACTTCACGGGAATCGCGCGCTGGGCGGACTATCACGCGGTGTTCGAGCGCGATGCATTCCCGCGCGTCGCCGCGCTGCGCGAGCGGCTCGCCGACGATGCCGGCGTGCAGTTCGCGCACGCGATCGAGGAGAACCTGCCGCCGCCGGCGTCTTCCGCGTTCGAAGGGCATGTGTCGCTCGACGACGCGCTGGCCAGCGCGCGCGGCATCGTGGCGCCGGCGCGGGCGGTCTGATCGGCAAGCCGGTCGCTCCACAGGACGGAACATGCTGGCGATAATTTTTACCCGGATAATATTGACATCCAATTAATACCCGGATAAAAATAGCGTCATTCCGATTCCAGCCTGCGGGCGACCACGATGACCTCTTCCACACTCCTTCCTTCGTACACGGCCTTCGACGGCCACCGGCGGCTCGCGTCGGGTCCGCTCGCAGAGGTCGCGCTCGAGGTCCGGCAAGCGGCCGGCGACGCGATGCCCGGTTCGATCCTGATCTTCGACGACGCGACGGGCCGCTCGATCGACCTCGACCTGCGCGGCACGGCGGACGACATCCGCGCGCGCTATGCGGCGCCATCGGCCGACGCGTCCGGCGGCGCCGGCGAGCCGGCCGGCGCAGGCGCTGCCGAACAGCGCGGCCGCGGCCGGCCGAAGCTCGGCGTCGTGTCGCGCGAGGTCACGCTGCTGCCGCGTCACTGGGAATGGCTCGGCGCGCAGCCGGGCGGCGCGTCGGTCGCGCTGCGCAAGCTCGTCGAGGACGCGCGGCGCACGCACGCGGCGGCCGACCGGCAGCGCGACGCGCAGGCGCGCGCGTACCACTTCATGTCGGCGATGGCGGGCGACCTGCCCGGTTTCGAGGAAGCCGCGCGGGCGCTGTATGCGAACGATGCGGCACGGCTGGCCGAGCTGATCGCCGGCTGGCCCGACGACGTGCGCGACCATGCGCTGGCCCTGGCGCGCGGCGATCTGCCGCCGTCTGCCGAAGACTGCTGACGGAGCGCCGACGCGATGACCGTATTCGACCTCAACCGCGGCGCGCTCGCGCCGGTCGCCGACGAAGTCGACATCGTCGAGCTGCGCGTGACGGGCGCCATTCCGCGCGAACTCGACGGCACGTTGCTGCGCAACGGCCCGAATCCGCCGGGTGGCCGCTTCGAAGGCAACGACATGCTGTCGTGGTGGCCGGAGGCCGCGATGCTGCACGCGATCGCGTTCGACGACGGCCGCGCGGCCGGCTACCGGAACCGCTGGGCGCGCACGCAGCGCTGGGCGGCCGTCCATGCGCCCGGGCAAGTCCCGCATCTGCCCGACACCAATCCGAACGTGAACGTGTTGCAGCATGCGGGCGAATTGCTCGCGCTGGCCGAGGGCGGCGCGCCGCTCGCGATCACCGCCGCGCTCGATTCGTTCGGCGTCCCGGCGCGGCACGCGGGCTTCGACGGCGCGATGACCGCGCATCCGAAGGTCGACCCGGTGACCGGCGAGCTGATCCTGTTCCGCGCGGACTGGCGCGCACCGTGGCTGCGCTACGGCGTCGTGGATGCGCAGGGCGTGCCGCGCGTCGATCTCGAGATCGAGCTGGGCGCGCCGTCGATGATGCACGACCTCGCGATCACCGAAACCCGCAGCCTGCTGCTCGACCTGAACGTCGGCTACGACTTCTCGCTGCTGAAGCAGGGCCACCGGATGCCGCTGCGCTGGCACGACGACCGGCCCGCGCGCATCGGCGTGCTGCCGCGCCACGGCGGCGACGTGCGCTGGTTCGGCGTCGAGCCGTGCTTCATCCAGCACGTCGTGAACGCGTACGACTGCGACGCGTCGTGCCTCGTACTCGACGCGGTGCGCTATCCGTCGTTCCTGCGGCTCGACGCGCGCACGGGCCGCTTCGCCGACAACCCGGTCGGCGAGCTGTGGCGCTACGTGATCGATACGGCGAACGGGCTGATCGACGAAGGGCCGCTCGCCGACGGCGGCATCGAGCTGCCGCGCATCAACGAAAGCCGCACCGGGCGCCGCTACCGCTACCTGTATGCGGTCGAGCAGCCGAACAACGCGGAAATGCGCGGCGTGATGCGTTTCGATCACGCGCGCGGCACGACGATGCACTACGCGGTGCCGGCCGGCGACCAGAACGGCGAGCCGGTGTTCGTGCCGCGCCCGGGCGGCGCCGACGAGGACGACGGCTGGCTGCTGGTGATGGTCTACCGCGCGGCGACGGACACGAGCGACGTCGTGATCCTCGATGCGCGCGCGATCGACGCGGGGCCGGTCGCGACCGTGCACCTGCCGCGCCGCGTGCCGGCCGGGTTCCACGGCGCGTGGGTGCCGCGCGAACGTCGAGCGTGAGCGGCGGCGCGCGTCACTGCGCGCGCAGCGCGTCGACGATCTTCAATCGCGCGGCGCGCATCGCCGGCAGGAACCCGCCGACGAGCCCCATCACGAGCGAGAACAGCAGCGTCTTCACGACGATCGCGGGCGTCAGCACGAAGCGGAACGACAGGTCCGAGAAGGTCTGGAAGTTGGTCGTCGAGAACGACGCGAACTGCATCAGCGACGCGCACGCGAGCCCCGCGACGCCGCCGACGAAGCCGAGCAGCAGCGCCTCCAGCAGGAACGCGGCGAGCACGTTGGTGCGCTTGAAGCCGAGCGCGCGCAGCGTGCCGATCTCGGCCACGCGGTTCGCGACCGACGCGTACATCGTGATCATCGCGCCGATCATCGCGGCGATCGAGAAGATCGTCGACAGCGTGATGCCGAGGATGTTGATGAAGGTCGACAGCGCCTTCGACTGGTCGCCGTAGAAGGTCTGCTCGCGCTTCGCCTCGTCGGTCAGGCGCGGGTCGACGTCGATGTCGGCCTTGAAGCGCGCGAAGCCGTCGGCGCTCGGGATGCGCAGCACCATCGACGAATAGCTGGTGCGCCGGAACGACTGCATCAGCTGGTCGACGTCGCCCCAGATCTCCGAATCGAAGCCGCTGCCGCCCGCGTCGAAGATACCGACGATGATCCAGTCGCGCTGCGCGAAATGCAGGCGGTCGCCGAGCTGCGTGCCGCTGAAGCCTTTCGCGATCGCGCTGCCGACGACGATCTCCGACGAGCCGGGCG
>NZ_JACFYV010000365.1:0-3343 GCF_016759955.1 Burkholderia sp. KCJ3K979 | reverse complement strand
GATCGGG
The DNA here is from genome assembly GCF_016759955.1 of Burkholderia sp. KCJ3K979. Classification (NCBI taxonomy): domain Bacteria; kingdom Pseudomonadati; phylum Pseudomonadota; class Betaproteobacteria; order Burkholderiales; family Burkholderiaceae; genus Burkholderia; species Burkholderia sp. KCJ3K979. Next base: position 3,336 of record NZ_JACFYV010000365.1, on the reverse strand, counting down.
ATGATCTTCGGAATCGCGGAGCGAACGGTGAAGTTCCACCTGCAGAACGCCGTCGTGAAGCTGGACGCGATGAACAAGACGCATGCGGCCACCAAGGCCGCGATGCTCGGGCTGCTGCCCTGACGGCGCGCAGGCGCACCCCGTGATCTGAAAGGAAAACCCGGGCCGGCTCGCCCGCCCGGGTTTCGACCCGCTTATGCGACGGCCTGCACCGCCGGCTGTCCGGCAAAGAAGGTTGCCTGCACAACTTCATCCGCACGGGCATACGCGCGGTTCACGCCGCTGATCACCGCACGAATCGACGCCGTCGTCAGGTTCGCATCGACGCCGACACCGAACGCGCTGCCGCGCACGCCCGTACCGGCCAGCTCGGCGATCGCGATCGCTTTCGCATCGGCGCCCTGCGACAGCGCGCGTTCCTCGTAATGCTGAATCCGCAGCGGCGTGTGCAATGCATGCATCAGCGCGTCGAGCGGGCCGTTGCCTTCCCCACGCAGCACACGGCGCTCGCCGTGCACGTCGGCGGTCAGCACGATCGTCTCGCGGCCGTCGCGCTCGGTCAGCTCATGGCTGACATAACGCAGCGGCGTGTCGCTTTCGACGTATTCCTGCTGGAACAGCGCCCAGATCTGCGCGCTCGTCACCTCGTGCCCGCTCTCGTCGGTCAGGCGCTGCACGGCCGCGCTGAAATCGACCTGCATGCGGCGCGGCAGCGCGACGCCGTAGCCCTGTTCGAGCAGGTACGCGATGCCGCCCTTGCCCGACTGGCTGTTCACGCGAATGATCGAATCGTACGTGCGGCCGAGATCGTTCGGATCGATCGGCAGGTACGGTACTTCCCATACGGTGTCGGCGCGCTGTACCGCGAAGCCCTTCTTGATCGCGTCCTGGTGCGAGCCGGAGAACGCGGTGAACACGAGGTCGCCGACGTACGGATGACGCGGGTGGACCGGCAACTGCGTGCATTCCTCGGACGTGCGCGCGACTTCGTTGATCTGCGAGAAATCGAGGCCCGGATCGACGCCCTGCGTGTACAGGTTCAGCGCGAGCGTCACGAGATCGACGTTACCCGTGCGTTCGCCGTTGCCGAACAGGCAGCCTTCGATCCGGTCGGCGCCGGCCATCACCGCGAGCTCGGCCGCCGCGACCGCGGTGCCGCGGTCGTTGTGCGGGTGCACCGACAGGATCAGCGAATCGCGACGCGCGAGGTTGCGGTGCATCCACTCGATCTGGTCCGCATAGTAATTCGGCGTGCCGATTTCCACCGTGGCCGGCAGGTTCACGATCGACTTGCGCTCGGGCGTCGGCTGCCACACGTCGAACACCGCGTCGCAGACTTCCTTCGCGAAATCGAGTTCGGTCGCGGTAAACGTTTCCGGGCTGTACTGCAGCGTGAATTGCGTGTCGGTCGCCGCATCGGCGCATCGCTTGATCGTGCGCGCCGCGTTCACCGCGAGCTGCTTCACGCCGTCGCGATCAAGGTTGAACACGATCTTGCGGAATTCCGGCGCGGTCGCGTTGTACAGGTGCACGATCGCGCGCTTCGCGCCGCGCAGCGACGCGAAGGTGCGCTCGATCAGGTCGTCGCGCGCCTGCGTCAGCACTTCGATCGTCACGTCGTCGGGAATGTGGCCGCCCTCGATCAGTTCGCGGACGAAGTTGAAGTCGGTTTCGGACGCGGACGGGAACGCGACCTCGATCTCCTTGAAGCCGATCGCCACCAGCGTCTTGAACATCCGCATCTTGCGCGTGGCGTCCATCGGCTCGAACAGCGCCTGGTTGCCGTCGCGCAGGTCGGTGCTCATCCAGATCGGCGCCTGCGTGATCGTGCGCGACGGCCACGTGCGGTCGGGCAGGTTGACGGGCGTGAACGGTCGGTATTTCGTCGCGGGGTTCTTCAGCATCATGATGTCGGTCCTCGGTCTGTTTGTCGGTGAAGCGCGGCGCGGCAGCCATCGGCATCGGGAGCCGGCTACGTGCACAGCGGTGAAAACGGCAAAAAAGCGGCACAACGGCAAAGCGGTACGGCAAACGACGGCCTTGGCGGTTGGGCGACCGGGACGGAGCGGAGTGGTGACGGAAGAAAGACGAACTCAGGCGCCGGTCGACAACCGGGGCCAGGTCGGTGATGCGGGGAAAATCTGGCGCTTCAGGAAAGAAGCAGATGGAAAGCGCGCAGCCGCAGACCCAGCCCGGAGAAGCGGGCTAGTAGTCGTAGCGAGAAGAGGAACTGGGCGGCGTGCATGACCGGCATCAAATCACAGGGTGGCCACGGCTGTCAACCAGGTCCGCATCCATCCCGCTCCGTCCCTCGATGCGCGCGTTTGCGCAAAATCAGTCCCGTCCGATAGGCGGCGGCTTGCCCGGTCGATATGCTTCACGGGTGCGGTTCCGGTGAGGTCCTATTCATGTTCGGAGTGAGTCGGTCCATCCTCTTCGCCGGCGCCGCACACCCCTCCTTGCAGTCGGGCTTCGGTGTGGGCGTTCGACGGTGGCCGGTGGGCGCGGCCACGACAGAGATGCCGATGTTGAAACGAAACGCTGCCATATGCGAACGCCGAGCTTCTGCTCCGAAGTCCGATTGCCCCCCGCCTCTCCTGCCCCACCTTCGCGTTGCGCTCGCGCATCATTCAGGAAAGCGATACACGCATCGATATAGTTTCTCAAATATATCGAAACCCGCCCCATTAAATACGTTTCATTAAATCGATTAGCACTGTTTTTCGAATTACTGAACAATAACCATTCTCATCCGAATATTTTTTTATTTATTTTTCGTCATGCTCGGCATGTCGCGTTTCAAACGGCAAACGTTTGCGCGACGAGGCCCCTGGCCTTATCTAACAAGTCACAGGAGAACAGCATGGCCGACTCTCAAACGTCATCCAACCGCGCCGGCGAGTTTTCGATTCCGCCGAATACCGATTTCCGCGCGATTTTCTTCGCGAATGCCGCCGAGCAACAGCACATCAAATTGTTTATCGGCGACAGCCAGGAACCGGCCGCGTATCACAAGCTGACGACGCGCGACGGCCCGCGCGAAGCCACGCTCAATTCCGGCAACGGCAAGATCCGTTTCGAAGTGTCGGTGAACGGCAAGCCGTCGGCGACCGACGCGCGCCTCGCGCCGATCAACGGCAAGAAGTCGGACGGCTCGCCGTTCACGGTCAACTTCGGGATCGTCGTGTCGGAAGACGGCCACGACAGCGACTACAACGACGGGATCGTCGTGCTCCAGTGGCCGATCGGCTGATCTGACGCGGATCGACCACCAATCGCCGCCGGCCGCCTCCGTGGCGGCTGGCGGGTTGCGCCGCGTTAAGCGGACTCTCGCAC
>NZ_JACFYV010000364.1:0-3356 GCF_016759955.1 Burkholderia sp. KCJ3K979 | reverse complement strand
GGCCGGCAAGCCCGGCCCGCCGCGTCGGCCACCGCCGCGACGCGGCTGGTCGAGTTGTCCGTGCGTCGTCAGCACCGGTTCGCGGCTGATGAAGCCCATCGACGTCTGCATCGGATCGGGCTGGCGACGCTCGGTCGGACCGGCAGCGCCGCCGCGCTTGCCCTTCTCCTCGGACGGCGCCTTCAGACCGACGGTCGCCATCAGTTTGCGCACCTGTGCGTCGTCGAGCTCTTCCCAACGACCACGCTTCAGGCCGCGCGGCAGCGGAATCGGGCCGTGACGCGTACGGATCAGCCGGCTCACCATCAGGCCGACCGCCTCGAACATCCGGCGCACTTCGCGGTTGCGGCCTTCGGCCAGCGCGACGTGATACCAGTGGTTCGTGCCTTCGCCGCCGCCATCGCGGATGCGCAGGAAATTCGCCGGACCGTCGTCGAGCTCGACGCCGTGCAGCAGCTTCTGCCGCATGCCTTCGGCCAGCTCGCCGACAACGCGCACCGCGTACTCGCGCTCGACGCTGTAACGCGGATGCATGAAGCGGTTCGCGAGATCACCGGAAGTCGTCAGCATCAGCAGACCTTCGGTATTGAAGTCGAGGCGGCCCACCGCAAGCCATTTCGCCGTCTTCATCGGCGGCAGACGGTCGAACACCGATGGACGGCCTTCCGGATCCGCGTGGCTGACGATTTCGCCGGTCGGCTTGTGATACAGCAGCACGCGCGGCGGCTTGTTCGGCAGCTTGCGCTTGACCGGCTTGCCGTTGATCCGCACCTGGTCGGTCGGCATGATCCGCTGGCCGATGTGCGCGGGCTCGCCGTTCACCGACACGCGGCCGGCGACGATCAGCTCTTCCATTTCGCGGCGCGACCCCATGCCCGCTTCCGCGAGCACCTTGTGGAGCTTCGGCGCGTCGTCGTCCGGCGACAGCACGCGCTTGTTCGCCGGCTGGGCGCGGCCGCGGCGCAGCATCGGCGCACGCACGCCGCTGCCGCCCGCGGAGTTGTCCGCGTCGAAGGCGGGCGACGTCACGTATGCGAACAGTTCGTCCTGGGACGCATCGCCTTCCGCTACCTTCGCCGGGCCACCTTCAGCCTTCGCTGCACCGCGACGGCCCTGGCCAGCCTGGCCGCCCTTGGCCGCCGCCGCGCCTTCGCGCTTGCCGGCCGGCTTGCGACCGCCCTTGGCCGCGCCTTCCTTGCGCGGCGTACGCGCCGGCTGCGCGTCGGCAGCCTCGGCCGGCTGCGCATCCGCGCCCTCGGCACCCTGCTGCTCGCCTTCGGCGCCCTTCGACTTGGCCGCCGCGCGACGCCGCGCGATCAGGCTACGCGGGCCGCGCCGCAGACCGCGGCGGGGACGCTCGTCGCCACCCGCGGCCGAAGCATCCTGCTCCGGCGCATCGTCGGCACGCGCTGCCTGCACGGCAGGCGCGGACGATTCAATATCGTGGATATCTGTCAAAACAACCTCAAAATGTCAGGTCTCGCGCCCGGCGCGGGCGCGGCAAGAAGTTGGCCGCGATCAGGCGCGACGCTGTTCGGGTTCTGCTTCGTCGTCCGGCAGCGCGTCGGCGCCGATGGGCGCACTGGCGCTTCGGACGGCATCCGCGAGACTGTCGGACGTGTCGTCCAGCATCTCGTCGTCCGCGGGACGGGAGCGGGAGGCGTCGGCCTGATCGGCCTCGCCGGGCATGTCGCCGGCCGCTTCCGCTCCGTCTCCGGCAGCCGCTTCGGCGGCCGGCTTGCGATCTTCCTCGCTCCAATCCGCACGCTGCGGTTCGGGCTGCACACCGGTCGGCACTGCTTCGGCGCCAACCTGTTCCATCTGTTCCGCTTGCCCGCGATCAGCATCGAGCGTATCGCGACTCGGAATTTCCTGCGTCGACGCGACGTCGGCCGCGGCATCGCCGGGCCCTTCGGCCGACTCGTCGGCGGGCGCTTCATCCGCCAGCGCCTGCGGCACGTCGGCCGCCGCGTCGTCGGCTACCACTACGTCACCGTCGAAATCCATGGCCTGCTGCGCGAGCAACGCGGCCTCGATGTTCGCGGCCGGCTCTTCGAGCGCCGGCAGGTCGTCGAGCGCCTTCAGGCCGAGATCGTCGAGGAACTGCTTGGTCGTCGCATACAGCGCCGGACGCCCCGGCACGTCGCGATGACCGATCACCTCGATCCAGCCGCGATCCTCGAGTTGCTTGACCACCTGCGTATTGACCGTGACGCCGCGAATCTCTTCGATGTCGCCGCGCGTGACGGGCTGCCGGTACGCGATGATCGCGAGCGTTTCGAGCACGGCGCGCGAATATTTCGGCGGCTTCTCGGGATGCAGGCGATCCAGATAATGACGCATCGCCGGCTTGCTCTGAAAGCGCCACCCGGTCGCCAGTGCCACCAGTTCGACACCGCGGCCGGACCAATCCTGTTTCAGATCTTCGAGTAACGTGCGGACCGTGTCAGCCGACACGCCGTCGGCAAAGAGCTTGCGCAAATCGCCGAGCTTCAGCGGTTCCTGCGCGCAGATCAAAGCAGTCTCGAGGACGATCTTCGCCTCTTGGGTATTCATGCAGCTAGGCCAGACCCTGTGGTCAAACGAACCGGATCAACAAACAGACGAAAGGAACGGAAGACGCGCTCGCCCGATTCTGATCGGTCATATTGATGGGAGCACGAACCGGGGGCGGCGAATCAACTTCAAGCCAGGCCCAAACCGGACGGAACAGCACGGCTCAACGACGGAACCGCGTGACTGAGCGCCATATTACGCAAAATTGCCCGGTGCGTAAAGATGAGCGAAACAGGCCGCCGCCCCGGCGGCACGCCCGCTCCGTCCCCGCTTCAGCGAACGCCCGCGCCGTGCGCGAGGAACCTGCGTAGTCGCTCCACGCCCGCGTCGAGCCGCGCCGGATCGCACGCATAACACCAGCGCACGAACCCTTCTCCCTCCGGGCCGAACGCTCGACCGGGCGCCAGGCCGAGCCCCGCGTCGCGCACCAGCGTCTTGCAGAACGCCAGGCTGTCGGTCGCGCCGGGCAGCCGCAGGAACAGGTACATCGCGCCGGGCGGAGGCGGCACCTCGACGCCCGGCAGCGTCCGCAGCGCGGCGACCAGGTGATCACGTGCGTCGCGCAGCGCCGTGACGAACGATCGCACGAACGGCTCCCCGTCGCGCAACGCGACCTCACCGGCGGCCTGCACGAAGCCCGGCGCGCACGACGTGTTGTATTCGACGAGCTTCGACAGGTCACCCATCACCGACGCCGGCGCAATCAGCCATCCGAGCCGCCAGCCCGTCATCGCCCACGCCTTCGAGAACGAATTCACGACCACGACGCGCTCGTCGCGCGACGCGATATCGAGAAACGA
>NZ_JACFYV010000363.1:0-3427 GCF_016759955.1 Burkholderia sp. KCJ3K979 | reverse complement strand
GGTCGCGACAGAACATTCTTCTGCGGTTTGGAGTGCGGCCGGGCAACGGCGGCGGCCGCCGCCTCATGCAATCGGTTCATCAATCGATTCGCACAATGAATTTGTGTAGTGAATCGCCAACCGGGACAATAACGCCATCCGCGCGCGCGACGCGCGCCTTCGCCATTTCCGAATCGAGTTCCCGATGGCCCGTCCCCGTTTTCTGCCCGACAACTTCACGCTCGCGCTCGTCGGCACCGTCGTGCTCGCGAGCCTGCTGCCCTGCCGCGGTCCGGCCGCCCATGCGTTCAACTGGGCGACCAACGTCGCCGTCGGCCTGCTGTTCTTCCTGCACGGCGCCAAACTGTCGCGCGAAGCCGTCGTTGCCGGCGCGACGCACTGGCGGCTGCACGCGGTCGTGCTGCTCAGCACGTTCGCGCTGTTTCCGCTGCTCGGCCTCGCGCTGAAACCCGTGCTGCAGCCGCTCGTCACGCCGACGCTGTATGCGGGCGTGCTGTTCCTGTGCACGCTGCCGTCGACGGTCCAGTCGTCGATCGCGTTCACGTCGATCGCCAAGGGCAACGTGCCGGCCGCCGTCTGCGCCGCCTCCGCGTCGAGCCTGCTCGGGATCTTCGTCACGCCCGCGCTCGTCGGGCTGATGATCACGTCGCAGTCGGCCGCCGCGGCGTCGCCGTGGAGCACCGTCGGCAGCATCGTGATGCAGCTGCTCGTGCCGTTCATCGCCGGCCAGTTGCTGCGGCCCGTGATCGGCGGCTGGATCGACCGCAATCGCGGCGTGCTGCGCTTCGTCGACCAGGGCTCGATCCTGCTGGTCGTCTACGTCGCGTTCAGCGAGGCCGTCAACGAGGGGCTGTGGCACCAGATTCCGCCGCGCGCGCTCGGCGGCCTGCTGGTCGTCAACCTCGTGCTGCTCGCGATCGCGCTGCTGCTGACCGCGTTCGTCAGCAAGCGGCTCGGCTTCAACCGCGCGGACCAGATCACGATCATCTTCTGCGGCTCGAAGAAGAGCCTCGCGGCCGGCGTGCCGATGGCGAAGGTGATCTTCTCGGCGAACGCGGTCGGCGCGATCGTGCTGCCGCTGATGCTGTTCCACCAGATCCAGCTGATGGCGTGCGCGGCGCTCGCGCAGCGCTGGGGCGCACGCGACACGAGCGGCGAGCACGACGAGGGCGGCGCGGCAGCCGCGTCGGGTGCGCTGAGCACGGGCAAGCGCTGACGCGTCGGGGGCGCGAGGGCCGCCGGTGGCGGCCTTCCCCCTTCCGCCTTCCGCACCCGGCCCTCCGCCTTTCACACGCAGCTTCCCGTCCGCCCCCTTCGCACCACGCGCCCGCGCGGGCCCGGCGCGATGCACCGGCAACGCCCCCTCGTGTCACGAAATCTTCATTCAATTCTCCGCGAGCGGTGCCGTTAAGCCGGGCGTCCCGTCGATTCGGCTGCCCTCGCCCATGCCCGCGCTCCCCTCCGATTCCGCTGTCGCCCGCACTACGCGCCTGATCGCGGAACGCGCACTCGCCGCCGTGTTCCAGCCGATCGTCGACCTCGGATCGGGGACGGTCATCGGTTACGAAGGGCTGATCCGCGGCCCGCGCGGCACCGACCTCGAGCCGCCGGCCGCGCTGTTCGCGCAGGCCGCGCGCGAAGGCGAAACCATCGCGCTCGAACGGGCCGCCGCGCTCACCTGCCTCGACGCGTTCGCAGCGCTCGGCTGCGACGGCAAGCTGTTCCTCAATTTCAGCGCGGGCACCATCCTCACGCTCGCCAGCGAACGCGAGCGCGCACGTCAATTCCTCGGCCGCGCGCGGATCGGCGCGGAGCGCATCGTGATCGAGCTCACCGAGCAGAACGCGATTCCCGATCTCGCGGACATCGGGCCGGCGGTCGCATCGTTGCGCGACGCCGGCATCCAGTTCGCGCTCGACGACTACGGCACCGCGAACGCCAGCATGAACCTGTGGCTGCGCCTGCATCCGGACGTCGTGAAGATCGACCGCTTCTTCATCCACGACATCGCGCGCGATCCGCTCAAGTTCGAAGCCGTGAAAGCGATGCAGCACTTCGCGCAGGCGAGCGGCGCGAAGCTGATCGCGGAAGGCATCGAGAACGAATGCGACCTGATCGTCGTGCGCGACATGGGCATCTGCTGCGTGCAGGGCTTCCTGCTCGGCCGGCCGAACGCACAGCCGTCGCGGGTGGTCGCGCCGGCCGCGCGCGACGCGATCCGCGCGCCGCACATCGCGGTGTTTCCCGGCGTGACGCGCGCGGTGCGGCCGGCCGGCACGATCGCCGGGAAGATGCTCGTGCCCGCCCCGGCGCTGCCGCGCGACGCGACCAGCAACGACGTGCTCGAGCTGTTCAACCGGATGCCCGACCTGCACGCGGTCGCGCTCGTGGAACGCGGGCGGCCGGTCGCGCTCGTGAATCGGCGCGGCTTCATCGACCGCTTCGCGCTGCCGTATCACCGCGAGGTGTTCGGCAAGAAACCGTGCCTGCAGTTCGCGAACGACGCGCCGCTGATGATCGACAACGCGACCACCTTCGAGCAGCTCGCGATGCTGCTCGCGAGCCACGACCAGCGCTATCTCGCCGACGGCTTCGTGATCACCGAACACGGCCGCTATGTCGGGCTCGGCACCGGCGAGAGCCTGGTACGCGCGGTGACCGAGATGCGCATCGAGGCCGCGCGCTACGCGAATCCGCTGACCTTCCTGCCCGGCAACATCCCGATCAGCGCGCACATCGACCGCCTGCTCCAGCGCGACGCCGGCTTTCACGCGTGCTACGTCGACCTGAACCAGTTCAAGCCGTTCAACGACCAGTACGGCTACTGGCAGGGCGACGAAGTGCTGAAGTTCGCCGCGACGGTGCTGGCCGGCGTGTGCGATCCGCAACGCGACTTTCTCGGCCACGTCGGCGGCGACGATTTCCTCGTGCTGTTCCAGCGCGACGACTGGCGCGAGCGCGCCGCCGACGCGATCGCACGCTTCAACGACGGCGCGCAACTCTTCTACACGCAGGTCGACCGGCAGGCGGGCGGGCTGCGCGGCGAGGACCGCCACGGCAATCCGGCGTTCTTCGGCTTCGTGACGATGGCGATCGGCGCGGTCGGCGTGCCGGCCGGCGCGCACGGCGCGAAACGCTACGGCAGCGACGAGATCGCGTCGGTCGCGGCGCTCGCGAAGCGGCGGGCGAAGCAGCAGCCGGACGGGCTCGCGGTCGTCGATCTCGATGCCGGCCGCGCCGCGCTGCGCGATCGCGGCGAACCGCCGGCCGTGGCGGTGGCGGTGGCGGGCTGAACGGCGCGCTAGTTGTGAAGCTTCAATAGGTTGTATCGATGGTTCATCCGGACTGAGTCTGGGAGACTGGAAGTCGCCAAACACCCAACCTTCCAGGAACCCAGCCGGATGAACACCCATAAGAATGCCCGACT
>NZ_JACFYV010000362.1:0-3476 GCF_016759955.1 Burkholderia sp. KCJ3K979 | reverse complement strand
AAGCATTGCTTCGCTTGATTTATTTACGACCGCGCAACGCACAACTTGACGGATTTCAGACCATTTTTTCGAATTATTAGTCTGAACATTACAAATCACTGAACAAAATGGCGTAAATTCGGGCCAGTTCGACAACGAAAGAAAAAAGACCGGCGAGGCACCGGCAAGTTCAGGCAGGTGCGGCCGGCGAGGTGCGGCCGGCCGTTTCGTGCGACGAACCGGCCACGAGACGGAACCGCGATCCTGGGGTCAGGCCTGATCGGCCAGTTCGGAGCGCGTCGGAATCGACGGCTGAGCGCCCGCGCGCGTGACCGACAGCGCCGCCGCGCGTTGCGCGAAGCGGATGGCCATGTCGACGTCCGCGCCGGCCGCGAGCCGTGCGGAAAAGCCGCCGATGAAGGTGTCGCCGGCGGCCGTCGTGTCGACCGCCTGCACGGCCGGCGCCGGATAGTGCCGCGCGGTGCCGTCGGCCGTCAACGCGAGCACGCCGCGTGCGCCGAGCGTCACCAGCACGTTGCGCGCGCCGCCGGCCTGGAGCGCCCGCGCGGCGGCTTCGGCTTCTGCCGGATCGCGCACGGGCAGCCCCGTCAGCGCGGCCGCCTCGACCTCGTTCGGGATCAGGTAATCGACGAGCGGCAGCCAGCCGTCCGGCAGCGGTGCGACGGCCGGAGCCGGATTGAGCACCACCGTGCGACCGAGCCGGCGTCCGGCCGACAGTGCCGCGAACACCGTGTCCGGCGGCGTCTCGAGCTGGCAGATCAGCACGTCGGCCGCCGCCAGCGCGGCCTCGTGCCGCGCGATCGTGTCGGTCGTGACCTCGCCGTTGCCGCCCGCGACGATCACGATCGCGTTCTGGCTCCCATCGTCGACGACGATCAGCGCGACGCCGGTCGACGCCGACGCGCTCGTCGCGAGCCCCGCGCAGTCGATGCCCTCGGCCTCGAGGCCCGCGCGCAGTGCCGCGCCGTGCGCATCCGCGCCGACGCAGCCGATCATCGCGACCTGCGCGCCGAGCCGGGCGGCGGCGACGGCCTGGTTGCCGCCCTTGCCGCCCGCGGCCTGCGCGAAGGCGTGCCCGGCGAGCGTTTCGCCCGGCAGCGGCAGCCGCGGCGCCCGCACGACGAGATCCATGTTGAGGCTCCCGACCACCGTCACGCGGCCGGCGCCCGTTACGGTCGCCGTCATGCGCGAGCGGCCGGCGCGGCCGGCTCGCGGTAGATGGCCGTCGATTCGCGCAGCACGAGGCGCGGCGACACGACGCGACGGCGGCTCGGCACGGCGCTCGAACCGCCGCCGATCCGTTCGATCAGCGTCTGCGCGGCCATTTCGCCGAGCGCGCGCACCGACTGGCCGACCGTCGACAGCGCCGGATACGTGTAGCGGGAAAATTCGATGTCGTCGAAGCCGATGATCGAGCAGTCGTCGGGCACGCGCATCCCGCGCTCGGCCGCCGCGCGCAGCGCGCCGACGCCCATCAGGTCGTTGCCCGCGAAAATCGCGCTCGGCCGCACCGATTCGAACAGCCGCGACGCCGCGTGATAACCGCCCAGGCACGAGAAATCGCTTTCGGCGATCGCGCCCGGCACGATGTCGACGCCGCGCTCGGCCATCGCGCGGATGAAGCCGTGCACGCGCATCGCGCTGACGGCGGTGTCGGTCGGCCCCGTGATGCAGCCGATCTTCGCGTGCCCGAGTTCGAGCAGGTGACGCGTCGCGAGATACGCGCCGCGCTCGTGGTCGATCTGCACGAGATCGGCCGCGAGCCCCTCGATGTTGCGGTCGACCACGACGAGCGGCGCATGGATATCCGCGAGCGTCTGCGCGAGCACCGCGTCCTCGCCCGCCGACGCGACGATCAGCCCGTCGATGCGCTTTTCCTGCAGCACGCGCAGGTAGTTGCGCTGCTTCACGGGATCGTCGTCCGAATTGCAGAAGAACACGCAATAGCCGTTGGCCGCGCACTGATCCTCGATGCCGCGCGCAAGCTCGGCGAAGTACGGATTCGTGCTGTTCGGCACGACGAGGCCGATCGTCGCCGTCGCCCGCGCCTTCAGCGAGCGCGCCACGGCCGACGGCACGTAATTCAGCTCGCGGATCGCACCCTCGACCTTCGCACGCACATCCGCGGACACCGGCCGCGAATTGTTCACCACGTGCGAGACGGTCGTAAACGACACGCCCGCCATGGCCGCCACATCCTTGATCGTCGCCATTTCCCGTTTCTCTCTGGTCTGTTCTGTCTGTCTTTTTACCGCACGCGCGTACGCCGGCTGCGATACGTATCGAGCACGACCGCCACCACGATCACCGCACCCGTGATGATCCGCTTCGTCGGCTCGTTCGCCCCGATCTGCGCCAGCCCCGCGGCCAGCACGGAGATGATCAACACGCCGAAGAACGTACTGATCACCGAGCCGCGCCCGCCCATCAGGCTCGTGCCGCCGATCACGACGGCGGCGATCACCTGCAGCTCGAGGCCCGCACCCGCGTTCGGATCGGCCGCCTCGAGCCGCGAAATCTGGAACAGCGACGCGAGCCCCGCGAGCGCGCCCATCAGCGCGAATACGAGGATTTTATACGGCCTCGGGTTAACCCCTGCAAGTCGCACCGCTTCCTCGTTCGTGCCGATCCCGACCAGATAGCGCCCGAACACCGTGCGCGTGAGCACGAACTGGGCCGCGATCATCACCGCGACCGCGATCAGGAACGCCGGCGAAATGCCCAGCGCGATCGGGTTCGACAGGAAATCGAACGCGTCGCCGATATACGCGGTGCGCGAATTCGTCAGCTGGTACGCGAGGCCGCGCGCGGCCTCCAGCACGCCGAGCGACACGATGAACGACGGAATCCGCCAGCCCACCGTGACCGCGCCCGTCAGCGCGCCCGTCGCGGTCGCGACCGCGATCCCGATCAGCGCGGCCGGCAGCGGCCCCCACTGCCATTTCAGCGCGGCGACGCTGACCATCGACGCGGCGAGCGCGAGCACCGAGCCGACCGACAGGTCGATCCCGGCGATGATCAGCACGAAGGTCATCCCGACCGACATCACGACGAGATCGGGAATCTGGTTCGCGATCGTGCTGAACGTGTCGTAGGTCAGGAAATGCGAGCTCAGCACCGAGAACAGCGCGATCATCGCGGCCAGCGCGCCGGCCAGCCCGAGATAGTTCGACAGGCCGAGCCGCGTGCCGGACAGCGTGCGCGCGCGGCGCCCCGTCACGTCCTGCTGCGCGCCTGCGTCGGTCGGGGATACGGGAGGCTGGGTCATTGCTGTGGTCCTGTCGTCGAAGTGCCCGGAGCGGCGCCGCGCGCCTGCCCCGCGTCCGGATGCTGCATGGCGGCCGCCGGCGTCTCGCGGCCGAAGCCGGCGAACGCCGCGGCCAGCAGCGCATCCTGGGTCCAGTTGCCGCGCTCGAATACGGCGGTCATGCGCCCGGCCGACATCACGCCGATCCGGTCGCAGATCAGCATCAGCT
>NZ_JACFYV010000361.1:0-3516 GCF_016759955.1 Burkholderia sp. KCJ3K979 | reverse complement strand
GCACCGACGCGCCGGTAAAGACGACGATCGCACTCGCGAACACGGTGCGCGAGCCATAGCGATCCGCGATCCAGCCGCTGATCGGAATGAACACCGCCAGCGCCAACATGTAGGCCGTCATCCCGAGACTCAGCGCGTTAGGCCCCACGCCGAACGAGTTGGCCATTTGCGGTAGCGCCGTCGCGATCACGGTCGTATCAAGGTACTCCATGAAGAACGTCGCGGCGACGAGGTATGGCAAGAAGTCGGTCGTCCGACCACTTTGGGTGGGGCTGTCAGTCATGAACGATGCAGGAGACGGAATACAAAGGACACCGATCACCAGCGGATGCAAGCAGTACCGGGAAATCGGGACGAGCGGTGATATTACCTCGAAGGGCTTGCCCGCCGCTCTGTCGACCAAGTCACTCGAATGAACTTTATGCGCATAGATTTTTATGAGGCTTTCGCGCTGTGTTCGTGGAGAGGAACGCATGACACTGCGCATCGAGGAACGGCCAGATGAAGAGGGAGTTTTCGCCCAGAAAGTGACGTTTATCGATCATCGTCGATCAACATCGACCATCGCAACATCGTCGGCGGACGTGCGCCGTCGGTCGGACTCGATTCTTGAAGACGGATGGGTATGGCGAGCAGAGGACGTGCCGAGGTTTCCGGACGACACAGTTGCGGAGAAGAAATTGCGTCTTGATCGAAGATACGATCAATAAGCAATTGAATCGCCGGAGATAGAAGCGATTGAGGGAATGGGATGCAGGGATTGATTGCGTGGGTGAGATGCTAATGCAGTAGCGTTGGTAAGGCTTCACCCCGCCATGCACATTTCCGCCGCTGAAATGCAAAAACCCCCGCCTTTCGGGCGGGGGTTTCTGGCTTGAGGGGAGCCTGACGATTACCTACTTTCACACGGGAATCCGCACTATCATCGGCGTAGAGTCGTTTCACGGTCCTGTTCGGGATGGGAAGGGGTGGGACCGACTCGCTATGGTCATCAGGCAAAGGGGGTTGTTCTGCTGGCGTGGCCAACAGAACCAATCTGTGAAGAAGCAGTAATTTAGGTTGTGAGCTGTATCTCACACGTACGCGGTACTTCAACCGCAGTACGTCGAGTGCCTTGCACTCGACGCTCGATATCCGTAAGCGCTGAAGCGCTAACGGCTATCGAGACAGACTTGTTATAGGATCAAGCCTTACGGGCAATTAGTATCAGTTAGCTGAACGCATTACTGCGCTTACACACCTGACCTATCAACGTCCTGGTCTCGAACGACCCTTCAAGGGGATCTAGTCCCCAGGGATATCTCATCTTAAGGCGAGTTTCCCGCTTAGATGCTTTCAGCGGTTATCTCTTCCGAACATAGCTACCCGGCGATGCCACTGGCGTGACAACCGGTACACCAGAGGTTCGTCCACTCCGGTCCTCTCGTACTAGGAGCAGCCCCCTTCAAATATCCAACGCCCACGGCAGATAGGGACCAAACTGTCTCACGACGTTTTAAACCCAGCTCACGTACCTCTTTAAATGGCGAACAGCCATACCCTTGGGACCGGCTACAGCCCCAGGATGAGATGAGCCGACATCGAGGTGCCAAACACCGCCGTCGATATGAACTCTTGGGCGGTATCAGCCTGTTATCCCCAGAGTACCTTTTATCCGTTGAGCGATGGCCCTTCCATACAGAACCACCGGATCACTATGACCTGCTTTCGCACCTGCTCGACTTGTCGGTCTCGCAGTTAAGCACGCTTATGCCATTGCACTATCAGCACGATTTCCGACCGTACCTAGCGTACCTTCGTACTCCTCCGTTACGCTTTGGGAGGAGACCGCCCCAGTCAAACTGCCTACCATGCACTGTCCCCGACCCGGATCACGGGCCAAGGTTAGAACCTCAAACAAACCAGGGTGGTATTTCAAGGACGGCTCCACCGAAACTAGCGTTCCGGTTTCATAGCCTCCCACCTATCCTACACAGATCGGTTCAAAGTCCAATGCAAAGCTACAGTAAAGGTTCATGGGGTCTTTCCGTCTAGCCGCGGGTAGATTGCATCATCACAAACACTTCAACTTCGCTGAGTCTCGGGAGGAGACAGTGTGGCCATCGTTACGCCATTCGTGCAGGTCGGAACTTACCCGACAAGGAATTTCGCTACCTTAGGACCGTTATAGTTACGGCCGCCGTTTACCGGGACTTCAATCAAGAGCTTGCACCCCATCATTTAATCTTCCGGCACCGGGCAGGCGTCACACCCTATACGTCCACTTTCGTGTTTGCAGAGTGCTGTGTTTTTATTAAACAGTCGCAGCCACCAGTTTATTGCAACCCCTTCACCCTCCTGGCGCAGGCCAGTCAAGCTACAAGGGCGTACCTTATCCCGAAGTTACGGTACCAATTTGCCGAGTTCCTTCTCCCGAGTTCTCTCAAGCGCCTTAGAATACTCATCTCGCCCACCTGTGTCGGTTTGCGGTACGGTCATCGTTAGACTGAAGCTTAGAGGCTTTTCTTGGAACCACTTCCAATTGCTTCGCTCCCTAAGGAGCTCGCGCCACACCCTTGAATTACGCGCCCGGATTTGCCTAAGCGCCTTCTCCAATGCAGCGACCGGGACTTCCAACACCCGGACAACCTTCCGCGATCCGTCCCCCCATCGCATCTAACAATGGTGCAGGAATATTGACCTGCTTCCCATCAGCTACGCATTTCTGCCTCGCCTTAGGGGCCGACTCACCCTACGCCGATGAACGTTGCGTAGGAAACCTTGGGCTTACGGCGAGGGGGCCTTTCACCCCCTTTATCGCTACTCATGTCAGCATTCGCACTTCCGATACCTCCAGCACCCTTTACAAGGCACCTTCGCAGGCTTACGGAACGCTCTCCTACCATGCGAGCAAGCTCGCATCCGCAGCTTCGGTATATAGCTTAGCCCCGTTACATCTTCCGCGCAGGACGACTCGATCAGTGAGCTATTACGCTTTCTTTAAAGGGTGGCTGCTTCTAAGCCAACCTCCTGACTGTTTTAGCCTTCCCACTTCGTTTCCCACTTAGCTATATTTGGGGACCTTAGCTGGCGGTCTGGGTTGTTTCCCTCTTGACACCGGACGTTAGCACCCGATGTCTGTCTCCCGTGATTGCACTCTTCGGTATTCGGAGTTTGCT
Organism: Burkholderia sp. KCJ3K979; assembly: GCF_016759955.1. Taxonomy (NCBI): domain Bacteria; kingdom Pseudomonadati; phylum Pseudomonadota; class Betaproteobacteria; order Burkholderiales; family Burkholderiaceae; genus Burkholderia; species Burkholderia sp. KCJ3K979. The sequence continues at coordinate 358 of NZ_JACFYV010000361.1, read as the reverse complement.
ATGGCGGGGTAATCTGCAATAGACCCCCCAACCATGACAGTGCTCTACCCCCGAAGGTGAGACACGAGGCACTACCTAAATAGTTTTCGGAGAGAACCAGCTATTTCCAGGTTTGTTTAGCCTTTCACCCCTATCCACAGCTCATCCCCTAACTTTTCAACGTTAGTGGGTTCGGACCTCCAGTACGTGTTACCGCACCTTCATCCTGGCCATGGATAGATCACCTGGTTTCGGGTCTACGCCCAGCAACTGAACGCCCTATTCGGACTCGCTTTCGCTACGCCTGCCCTATACGGTTAAGCTTGCTACTGAACGTAAGTCGCTGACCCATTATACAAAAGGTACGCCGTCACCCCTT
>NZ_JACFYV010000360.1:0-3542 GCF_016759955.1 Burkholderia sp. KCJ3K979 | reverse complement strand
CCTTCCCGCCGATCCCGACCGCCGCCGTGTGCTCGGCGGCCTCGCCGCGCTCGGTGCCGGTGTCGCGCTCGCCGGCTGCGAAACCACCGCGGGCAACGCGCCGCGCTCGGCCGCAGACCTGCGCATCGACGAAGCGTTGCGCCAGCGCGTGCGCCACATCGTCGTGATCTATGCGGAAAATCGCAGCTTCGCGAACCTGTACGGCGATTTCCCGGGGGTACTTCATCCGCTGAGTGAAGTGCGGCCCGAGCATGCGCAGCAGCTCGATCGCGACGGCAAGACGCCGCTGCCGGTGCTGCCGAAGATCTGGGGCGGGCTCGTGCCGCAGGCGCAGGAAGTGGACGGCAAGCGCTACGCGATCGCCGAGCGCGACATCGACAAGCTGCCGAATGCGCCGTTCCGGATTACCGACGCGCAGGGCCAGCCGCTGCCGAACGGCGTGATCACGCGCGACCTGTGGCACCGCTTCTACCAGAACCAGATGCAGATCGCGGGCGGCCGCAACAACCAGTTCGCCGCATGGGCCGATTCGGGCGGCCTCGTGATGGGCCATTACCGCAATTCGGCCGACACGCTGCGGCTGTGGAATCTCGCGCGGCAATACACGCTGTGCGACAACTTCTTCATGGCGGCCTTCGGCGGTTCGTGGATGAACCACATGTTCCTGATCTCCGCGCAGCCGCCGCTGTATCCGGACGCGCACAAGCATCCGCATGCGGCGAAGCTGCTGTCGAAGGTCGAAGGTGACGACCCGACCGGCACGCGCCTGAAGCTCGCCGACGATTCGCCCGCGTCCGCGCTGGACGGCCCGCCGAAGTTCGCGGTCGATGGCCCGCTGACGCCGGACGGCTACGGCGTCAACACGATGGCGCCGCCGTACCAGCCGAGCTACGTGCCGCCGCCCGATCCGGGCAACGCCGCGTATGCGGACCCGGCCGACCATCGCGTGATGCCGCCGCAGGGCTACGCGACGATCGGCGACCGCCTGTCGGAAAAGAACATCGACTGGGCGTGGTACAGCGGTGCGTGGCAGTACGCGCTCGAGCATCGCGACACCGGCACGGTGCCCGATTTCCAGTACCACCACCAGCCGTTCAACTACTTCGTGAACTACGCGCCTGGCACCGAAGCACGCCGCAAGCATCTGCGCGACGCGGGGCTCGGCGACGAGCCGGCGACCAACCATTTCATCGCCGACATCGACGCGGGCCGCCTGCCGGCCGTCACGTTCTACAAGCCGCAGGGCAACCTGAACATGCACGCGGGTTATGCGGACATCGAATCGGGCGACCGTCACATCGCGACCGTGATCGACCATATCCGGCGCGGGCCGCAATGGGAGAACACCGTGATCGTGATGACCCACGACGAGAACGGCGGCTGGTGGGATCACGTCGCGCCGCCGGTCGGCGACCGCTGGGGCCCCGGCTCGCGGATCCCGGCGCTCGTGATCTCGCCGTTCGCGAAAAAGGGCTTCGTCGATCACACGCTGTACGACACGAACTCGATCCTGCGCTTCATCAGCCGCGTGCACGGCCTCGCCCCGCTCGACGGCGTGGTGCTGCGCAACAACGCGTTCGCCGCGCGTGGCGAGACGCCGCCGGGCGACCTGACGAACGCGCTCGATCTCGGCTGACGACCAGTTGACTGCGGGAAACGACGACGCCCCGGGCCATGCGATCGATGGCTCGGGGCGTCGTTCGTTTCAGGGCCGGCGAGGCTACGCGGCGCTACGCAATGCGTCGCGCATTTCGGTGCTCGGTGAGTGAATAGCGGCGCGCGCGACGCCCAAATGAAAACGTCCCGCCGCCGACGAGCAATGGCGGCGACGGGACGCCAAAGACGATGACGCTGCGTACCGTCAACCGCCGATACGCTGCTCGATCTTCTTCATCGTGCCGGTCATTTCAGCCGGCAAGCGCAGCTTCAACGTATCGAACAACGCCGCGTGCAGCTTCAGCTCCTCGCGCCATTCGTCGGCGTTCATCGACGTCACCGCATCGAACTGATCGCGCGTGAAATCGAGGCCGTCCCAGTGCAGGTCTTCATACGCAGGCGACACGCCGAACGCATGCTCGCCGCCACCGCCCGTGCCTTCGAGCCGATCGAGCATCCACTTCAGCACGCGCATGTTCTCGCCGAAGCCCGGCCACACGAACTTGCCGTTCGCATCCTTGCGGAACCAGTTCACGCAGTAGATCTTCGGCAGCTTCGCGCCGGCGGCTTCAAGTTGCTTGCCGATGTTGAGCCAGTGCGCGAAATAATCGCTGACGTTGTAGCCGCAGAACGGCAGCATCGCGAACGGATCGCGGCGCACGACGCCCTGCTGGCCGACGGCTGCCGCGGTCGTCTCGGAGCCCATCGTCGCGGCCATGTACACGCCTTCGACCCAGTCGCGCGCCTCGGTCACGAGCGGCACCGTCGTCGAGCGGCGGCCGCCGAAGATGAACGCGTCGATCGGCACGCCGGCCGGGTTTTCCCAATCGTCGTCGATCGACGGGCACTGCGCGGCCGGCGCGGTGAAGCGCGAGTTCGGATGCGCGGCCTTGCGGCCGGTTTCCTTGCCGATCTCCGGCGTCCACGGATTGCCCTGCCAGTCGGTCAGCTTCGCGGGTGGGGTGTCGGTCAGCCCTTCCCACCACACGTCGCCGTCTTCCGTCAGCGCGACGTTCGTGAAGATCACGTTTTCCTTCAGCGTGGCGATCGCGTTCGGGTTGGTCTTCACGCCCGTGCCCGGCGCGACGCCGAAGAAACCGGCTTCCGGGTTGATCGCATACAGGCGGCCGTCGCGGCCGGGCTTCAGCCACGCGATGTCGTCGCCGATCGTCGTGACCTTCCAGCCGTCGAAGCCCTGCGGCGGAATCAGCATCGCGAAATTGGTCTTGCCGCACGCGGACGGGAACGCGGCCGCGACGTGATACTTCTTGCCGGCCGGCGACGTCACGCCGAGGATCAGCATGTGTTCCGCGAGCCAGCCCTGATCGCGGCCCATCGTCGACGCGATGCGCAGTGCGAAGCACTTCTTGCCGAGCAGCGCGTTGCCGCCGTAGCCCGAGCCGAAGCTCCAGATCTCGCGCGTTTCGGGGAAATGCACGATGTACTTGACCGGATTGCACGGCCACGGCACGTCCTGCTGGCCGGCTTCGAGCGGATGGCCGACGCTGTGCACGCACGGCACGAAGTCGCCATCCTCGCCGAGCACGTCGTACACGTCGCGCCCCATGCGCGTCATGATCCGCATGTTCACCGCGACGTACGGGCTGTCCGACAACTCGACGCCGACGTGCGCGATCGGCGAGCCGAGCGGGCCCATCGAGAACGGCACGACGTACAGCGTGCGGCCGCGCATCGAGCCGCGGAACAGCCCGTTCAACGTCTCGCGCATTTCGGCCGGTTCGATCCAGTTGTTGGTCGGGCCGACGTCGTCGCGCGAGGCCGCGCAGATGAACGTGCGATCCTCGACGCGCGCGACGTCCGACGGATCGGATTGCGCGAGATACGAGTTCGGGCGCTTCGCCGGATTCAGGCGCGTCAGCGTGCCC
>NZ_JACFYV010000035.1:0-42855 GCF_016759955.1 Burkholderia sp. KCJ3K979 | reverse complement strand
CTGTATTAGAGCCAAGGATTTCTTTCCGGACAAAAGTGCTTTACAACCCGAAGGCCTTCTTCACACACGCGGCATTGCTGGATCAGGCTTTCGCCCATTGTCCAAAATTCCCCACTGCTGCCTCCCGTAGGAGTCTGGGCCGTGTCTCAGTCCCAGTGTGGCTGGTCGTCCTCTCAGACCAGCTACTGATCGTCGCCTTGGTAGGCCTTTACCCCACCAACTAGCTAATCAGCCATCGGCCAACCCTATAGCGCGAGGCCCGAAGGTCCCCCGCTTTCATCCGTAGATCGTATGCGGTATTAATCCGGCTTTCGCCGGGCTATCCCCCACTACAGGACATGTTCCGATGTATTACTCACCCGTTCGCCACTCGCCACCAGGTGCAAGCACCCGTGCTGCCGTTCGACTTGCATGTGTAAGGCATGCCGCCAGCGTTCAATCTGAGCCAGGATCAAACTCTTCAGTTTAAACCTGTTACTGTTTTCGGTTCAGTTAAGAACCGGTCGCTCACTCAAAGCTGACAGGAATATGAATCACTTCATAAACCTGACTTACTTTAGTGTGAGACTCTTGATACTTTCGCTATCTGATCCGAGGATCAGCTCGCTACCATCAAGCGCCCACACTTATCGGCTGTTAATTTTTAAAGAGCGTTTCTGCGAGGAATCTTGAACCCCTCAGCAGCGCTGCGTTTTCAGCAGCAGAGAAGCGAGATTATGAACCGTGTTTCGCAGCTCGTCAACAACTTTCTGAACGACTTCGTTGCGACTGCGGGGCTCAACGTCCGTACCGCCGAGGCTCGCTATCGCCGAACCTCAACAGCACTGCTTCCCTTCCTCCCGCGCCGCGTTTCCGTTGGCGCGAAAGAGGCGTGATTCTATGCACCCGCCAGCGATCGCGCAAGGGGTTTCGCGAAAAATATAAGGCGCCGCACGCTGCCGCGTGCGGCGCCTTATATAGAAGCAGCCGAACCGTCAGGAGGCCGCACGCACCTGGCGCGCGACGATCTCCATATAGTGATCGAGATCCGGCGTCAGCTTGCCTTCCTCCTTCGCCGTATCGTCCCAGCGGCGCAGGCGCAGCGCGTCCTCCGCGAACGGGCGCCGCAGGAACGCCACCGCCTCCTCTTCGCTGAAGATGCCGCCCTGCAACCCCAGACTGCGCACCGAGTCCGGCGACAGGCTCTCGAAGTAGCCGGCATCCGTGCGGCACAGGCAGCGCTTCGCGTCGACATGCAGCCGGATCGGCTCCAGCACCGCATGGGAAAACAACGGCCGCAGGAACGGCAGCACGTAGTACTGATGCAGATCGTCGATCCCGCGCGCGCTCGGCGTGTCGCCCTGGCGGTTCAGCAGATGGCCGAGGTCATGCAGGAACGCCGCCGCGACCAGCGCTTCGTCCGCCCCGGACTCCTCCGCCAGCAATCCGCTCTGCAATGCATGTTCGAGCTGCGTGACCGGTTCGCCGCTATAGTCCACATGTCCATGCTCGCGATACAGCCCGTGGATCTCTTCCACCGTCAGCGCCATTCGTTCACTCCCAAGGCAGCGAAAACGTCTTCAGGTTCGTAAAGCTCTTCATCGCCTCCTGGACGCCTTCCTTGTAACCGAGCCCCGAATCCTTGATCCCGCCGAACGGCGACAGTTCGATCCGGTATCCCGGCACTTCCCACACGTTCACCGTGCCGACCTTCAGCTCGTTCACGAACCGCACGACCGCCGCCGTACTGTCCGTACAGACACCCGACGACAGCCCGAACGCCGTGCCGTTGCTGATCCGGATCGCGTCGTCGATCGTATCGAAAGCGATGACGGGCGACACGGGGCCGAAGGTCTCCTCGCGCACGATCGTCATCGACGGATCGACGTTGTCGAGCACGGTCGGCGCATACAGCGCACCGCGCCGCACGTTGCCGGTCAGCAGGCGCGCGCCCTGCGCGACCGCCTCGTTCACCCGTACCTCGAACAGCCGCGCCGCCGTCTCGTCGATCACCGTGCCCATTTCGTTCGCGGGATCGAACGGATCGCCGTATTTCCATGCGCGCGTCTTCTCGACGAGCAATTCGGTGAACGCGGGCGCGATCGAGCGCTGCACCAGCATCCGCTTGACGGCCGTACAGCGCTGGCCCGAATTCCGGTACGAGCCGAGCACCGCCAGCGATGCCGCGCGGTCGAGATCGGCATCGGCCAGGACGATCAGCGGATCGTTGCCGCCCAGCTCCAGCACGATGCGCCGGTAGCCGGCCCGCGCGGCGATCGCCTTGCCGATCGCGACGCCGCCCGTGAAGGTAATCAGCGACGCATGCGGATGCGTGACGAGTTCGTCCGCGATTTCGACAGGGTCGCCGGTCAGCACCTGCAGCATCGGTTCCGGCAGCCCGGCTTCATACAGCAAGTCGGCCAGATAGAACGCCGACAGCGGCACCTTCTCCGACGGTTTCACGATCACGCGGTTATTGGTCGCGATCGCCGGCGCGATCTTGTGCGCGACCTGGTTCATCGGATGATTGAACGGCGTGATCGCGACGATCACACCGTCGAGCGGCTGGCGCTGCGAGAACACGCGCCGCGCCTTGCCGTGGGGCGTCAGATCGCACGAGAAACTCTGCGCGTCGTCGCGCAGCGCCTCGACCGCCGCGAACTTCAGCACGTCGGCGACGCGGCCGATCTCGTAGCGCGAATCCTGTTTCGACAGCCCCGACTCGAGCGTGATCAGGTCGGACGCTTCCTCGGTGCGCTCGCGCAGCAGCGCGGCCGCACGTTCGAGAATCTGCGAGCGCGCGTACCGCGTGAGCGTCGGCCGATAGGCCATCGCGTAATCGAACGCCGCGCGCACGTCGTCGACGCTGGCGAGCGGTGCGGTGCCGACGCGCGTGCCCGTGTACGGGTCCGTGACGTCGAGCGTGCGTTCGCGCATCGCGTGCGTGCCGCACCAGCGCAACGCCTCGGCACGAAACGACGGATGATCCTGCCGCGGATGAGCCATCATGTCGCGATCCGGTTCAACACGAAATCGAACACGTCGAAGTTGCGCGGGCGACGTGCGGGATCGTCCCGCTCGATACGGCGATTGAACAGCAGCGGCACTTCCTGCTCGGATACGCCGCCATGCGAACGCAACGGCACCGTGAGCCCCGACAGATCGTGTTCGCGCTCGCGGGTGCCGAGCGTCATGTCGCGGCGGCCGATCACGACGAGATCGCCGATCCGGTCGGCCGGCAGTTCGAAACGAGCGGCAGCTTCCGCGTTGTCGAGCACGAGCTCGACGCCGTCGAGTCCGCCGACGCGCCACATCGCCTCGGCCCGGTCGACGCCCGGCGCCAGGTAGATCGTCGCAAACGAACCGAGCGCCCCGTGATGCACGACGTACGGATCGGTAATCGGCAGGATCACGCGCGCAGCCTGCTTGCCGTACCAGCCGTCGAAGGCATCCTGCAGATAGATCACGTTCGGCCGGCCCGTCGCCGGATCGTGCTTCGCGTTCATCCCGTGGTCGGCCGTGAGGCCGATCGCCCAGCCAAGCGCGTCGAGCTGCGCGAGGTAGCCGTCCATCATCGCGTAGAACGCGTTCGCGCCGGCACTGCCCGGCTCGCACTTGTGCTGCACGTAGTCGGTGGTCGACAGGTACATCAGGTCGACCTGCCGCGTCTGCGCGAGCCGGACGCCGGCCGCGAACACGAATTCGGACAACGCCGCGCTATAGACGTCCGGCGACGGCAGGCCGACCCAGTCGAGCACGCCGACGATACCGTTTTCCGCGAGATTGGCCTGCGCGGCCTTCTCGGCCGAAAAGCAGATGCCGTTCAATTGCCAGCCGAGCAGCCGGCGCAGCTTGTCCTTCGCGGTCACGACGGCCACCCGCGCGCCGGCGTCGGACGCCGCCGCGAGCAACGTGCCGGCCCGCAGGTAGGCCGGGTCGTTCATCATGACTTCGGCGCCGCGCCCGCCGTCGGCGGTCGGGTCCCAGAAATAGTTGCCGCAGATGCCGTGGACCGACGGCGGCACGCCGCAGACGATCGACAGGTTGTTCGGGTTGGTGAAGGTCGGCACGACGCAATCGGCGCGCCATGCGGTGCCTTCCGCGATCATCCGGCCGATGAACGGCGCAACGCCGGCTTCCACCGCGCATTCGAGATAGTCGTACTCGCAGCCGTCGACACAGATGACAACGGTCGGGTCCACCGGCAACCGGTAGCGCCGGCCGTTGACGTCGATCGAGCGTCCCGCGAGATCCGACGAACCCTTGCCGGCGGCCGGTTGCTCGCCGGGGAGCCGCAACGCGAACGCGGCGTTCATGATGCCGCCCGCTTGCCGCGCGGCACGCGCGCGGCGATCAGCAGCAGCGCCGCGAGCGACGCGCCGAGCATCAGCAGCGACAGCGCCGAGGCGGGCAGGTAGTAACCGCGCTCCACCTGGCCGATCACGACGATCGGCACGGTCGCGAAGCCGGGCGGATACACCGTCAGCGTTGCGCCGAGCTCGCCGAGCGACAGCGCGAAGCCGAGCGCGAGGCTCGCGCGCAGCGCCGGCACGAGCTGCGGCAGCAGCACGCGGCGCAACACCATCGCGGGCGGCGCACCAAGGCTCGCGGCGGCTTCGCGCAGCACGGTCAGTTCCGGGCGCAGCGCGGCGGCCGCGCAGCGATAGCAGAACGGCAGAATCAGCGCGAGCTGCACCAGCACGACGATCGCCGCCGAGCTCGACAGGTCGAGCGGCTTCTGGTGATACGCGATCAGCACCGCGAGCCCGAGCACGACGCTCGGCACGCCGTTCGGCACCATCACGAGCGCGTCGACGAGCGCGCCCAAGCCGCGCCGGTCGCGCCCTTCGAGCGCGAGCGCCAGCCACAGCCCGAGGATCGTGCCGAGCGCCGATACGCCGAAGCCGATTTCGAGGCTGGTCAGCAGCGCGTCGTATTCCGGCGAGCCGAGCCGCTCGAACCAGCGCAGGCTGTAGCCGGCCGGCAGAATCGTGCCCGACCATTGCGTCGACACGCTCGACAGCGCGACGACGACGACCGGCAGCACGAACAGCCAGAAGCACGCGAATGCGGCCAGCGCGAGCGCGGCGCGCGACGCATGCTTGAGCAGCGCGTCGGTCCAGCCGGGCGGGTGACGCGGCACGGCCTGCCCGATACGGAATTCAGCGGACATCGTTCCCTCCCGTCGCACGCCGGTTCACCCGGCGATAAACCGCATACAGCGCCAGCGACAGCGTCAACATCACGACCGCGCCGGCCGACGCGGTCGGCAGGTCGAGATCGACGGTCGCGCTGCTGTAGATCGCGACCGGCAGCGTGACGAGCCGCGCGCTGCCGAGCACAAGCAGGATGCCGAACTCGTTCAGCGTCAGCAGAAAGCACAGCACGGTGCCGGCGGCGATGCCCGGCCATGCGATCGGCAGCACGACGCGGCGCGCGAGCATCCAGCCGGACGCGCCGAGGCTGCGCGCGGCTTCGATCAGCCGCAGGTCGAGCGTCGCGAACGACGCGAGCGTCGGCCGCACGACGAACGGCGTGTAGAACACGGTCTGCGCGAGAATCACGCCGCCGATGCCGAACAGAAAGTCGAGCGGCGGATTCTCGAGATGGAACAGGTGCTGCAGCGCGATGCTGATCGAGCCCTGCGAGCCGTACAGGAAGATCAGCGTGAACGCGACGAGGAACGACGGAAACGCGACGTACAGCTCCAGGAAGCGCGTAACGAGCGACGCGCCCGGGAACGGCCGGAAGAACAGCAGCGCGGCCAGCAGCACGCCGAGCACCGACGCTGTGCCGGCGCTCGCGAACAGCACGCCGAGCGTCGTCAGCAGCACGTTGCGCGTGTCGGGATTGCCGAAGAAGGTGCGGTACGCGGCGAAACTCAGCCCGTGATCGCCCGACACGCTCAGCAGCACGAGCCGCACCAGCGGATAGACGACGAGCGGGCCCAGCACGACGATCGCCAACGCGGCCAGGTGCAGGTCGCCCACGCGCCTGCGGCGCCGCGCGGCGGCGGCGTGTGCGGCGGCCGACGCGAGCACGTGCGGCGGCAGGCCGGCTTCAGGGCTCGATAAGGACGACATCGTCTGCCTCGCAATGCAGGGACACGCGCGCACCGCGCTCGGGAGCCGCGCCGCGGCCGCGTTGCATCGTGACGCGCACGGGCTCGTCGGGCGCCGCGTCGATCACGACCGCGATCGACAGATCCGCGCCCTGCCATTCGACCGACGACACGGTGCCGTGCAGGCCGCCCGCCGCGGGCGGCATCACGGTGAGACGCTCGGGGCGTACGCACGCGACCTTGTCGCGCACCTCGTGGCGCGGATCGCCGAGCGGAAAGATCACGTGCGGCGGCAGCAGGTTCGCCGGGCCGAGATAGCGCGCGACGTAGCCGTCCCGCGGCGCGTCGTACAACTGTTGCGGCGTGCCGAGCTGCGCGATGTGGCCGTCGCGCATCAGCAGCGCGCGGTCGGACAGCACGAGCGCATCGTCGCGGTCGTGCGTCACGCAGACGACGGTCAGGTTCGGCAGGCGCTCGTGCAGCGCCTTCAGTTCGCTGCGCACCGACGCGCGCAGGTTGGCGTCGAGCGCCGACAGCGGCTCGTCGAGCAGCAGCACGTCGGGCTCGATCACGAGCGCGCGGGCCAGCGCGACGCGTTGCTGCATCCCGCCCGACAGTTGCGCCGGCAGATGGTGGCCCGTGTCGCCGAGCTGCACGAGCTTGAGCGCATCGGCGACGCGGCGCGTCACTTCCGACGACGCCATGCCGCGTGCGCGCAGCCCGAATGCGACGTTCTCGAACACCGACAGGTGCGGAAACAGCGCGTAATTCTGGAACAGCAGACCGAGATTGCGCTTGTGCGGCGGCGCATGGGTCAGGTCGCGTCCGGCCACGGTCAGCGTGCCGGTCAGGCCGTCGGCCTTCACGAACCCGGCGATGAAGCGCAGCAGCGTGGTCTTGCCGCAGCCGCTCTTGCCGAGCACGGTCAGAAATTCACCGGCGCCGATCGACAGCGACAGATCTTCCAGCACCGTGCGTGCGCCGTAGCGCACGCTCAGATGCTCGATCTGCACGCCGCCCGGCGCGCCGGACCGCAGCGTCGCGTGCGGTTCGGCGGCGCCGAATGCGCCGGGATGGGTCAGGGTGGTGTCCACCGGGTTCATCCTCTTGCTCGCTGATACAGGCGGCGTGCGCCGGTCACTTCGGCTTGACGACGTCGAGCTGCTTGCCCGAGCTGCCGATCACGTCCTTCTTCCAGCGCTCGATCCATTCCGGCTTCTTCGCCATCACCTGGGTCCAGTCGACCGGAATCAGCTTCACGCCCGCGATCGCCTTCTTGACCGCTTCGCCGTTCTTGCCGGCCAGCGGCACGTCGGTACGGCCCGGGATGCCGTACATGTCCGGCACCTTCGACTGCACTTCCGTCGACATCAGGTAGTCGATCAGCTTCCTGCCGGCGTCCTGATTCGGGCCGCTCTTGATCAGGCCGATGCCGTACGGGAGCTGAAACGTGGTCGGCTGGTCGCCGGCCTTCGCGGCCAGGAAGATCGGCTTGACGGACAGCGCGCCGTGTTCGGCGTCGTCGAGATCCATCTGCAGATCGCCGTTCGCGACGCTGATCTCGTTACGCGACAGCAGCACGTTCAGGTAGCCGGTGCCCTTCGTGTGGAACTTCACGCTCTGCGACAGCTTCGCGAGGTAGTCGAACGCCTTGTCCTCGCCCATCAGCGACGTCGTCAGGATCAGCACGGCCATCCCGTCGCCGGCCGTGGCCGGGTTCGAGTACGCGACCTTGCCGGCATAGCTGGGCGACAGCAGGTCGGCGAACGTCTTCGGCTGGTTCTTCACGACGTCCGGGTTGATCGCGAAGGAGAAGTAGTTGTTCACGAAGGTCGCCCACGTGCCGTCCTCGGCCTTCGCGATGGCCGGCACGTTCTTGTAGTTCACGCTCTGGTACGGCTGCAGCAGGCCCATCTGGCCGGCTTGCTGGATGAACGGCGGCAACGTGACGATCACGTCGGCCTTCGGGGAATTCTTCTCGATGTTCGCGCGGTTCACCACCTCGCCGCTGCCCGCCGTCACGATGTTGACCTTCACGCCTTCCTTCTTCTCGAAAGCCGGCAGCACATCGCGATAGAGGTTCTCGAGGCCGTCCGCCGTGTACAGCACGACCGCGTTCGCCGCATGCGCCGGCATCGCGGCGCCTTGCAGCAGACCGGCGGCGCACGCGGCCAGCGCGAGCTTGCGGAACGCGCCGGCAGCGGCGCGCGAGGGTTTCTGCAGTGTCATCTCACTTCTCCGTAGGCGGAACACCAAACGGCCGGGGCACGATCCGGCTCTCCTGTTATCTCCGGGCAGGCCGCTGGACGGCCCGCCACGCTACCGCGCTCAGGCTGGGTGTCGCGCGGCAACCGAAGGATCACAGCGTTCGATGACAAAGCCGTGACGAATGCCACAATTTCCAAAAAATGACACATTTTGCCACTATCATGCAAGTCATTCAGACATGCCGTCCGGTGTTTCGTCCACCCTTTGCTGGAGATAAAAGCCATGCCCGACCCGATCCTGCTCACGCCCGGCCCGCTCACCACGTCCGCCACGACACGCCATGCAATGCAACATGACTGGGGGTCGTGGGACACTGCTTTCAATCAGTTGACGGCCAGCGTCTGCGCGGATCTCGTCGCCATCGCGCATGGCGGAGACGAGTACGTGTGCGTGCCGATGCAGGGCAGCGGCACGTTCTCGGTCGAAGCCGCGCTCGGCACGCTGGTGCCGCGCGACGGCGTCGTGCTGGTGCCCGACAACGGCGCGTATTGCGCGCGCATCCTGAAGATTCTCGGCCGGCTCGGCATCGACGCGATCGCGTTGCCGTTCGGCGAGGACGCGGCCGTCGACGCGGCGGCCGTCGAGGCCGCGTTCGCGCGCGAGCCGCGCATCACGCACGTCGCGCTCGTGCACCTGGAAACGAGCGCCGGAATCCTGAATCCGCTCGACGCGATCGCGGCCGCATGCCGGCGGCACGGCAAGCGGCTGATCGTCGATGCGATGAGTTCGTTCGGCGCGCTGCCGATCGCGCTGGCGGACAGCGGCATCGACGCGCTGATCTCGGCCAGCGGCAAATGTCTCGAAGGGGTGCCGGGGATGGGGTTCGCGATCGTCCGGCGCGACGCGCTCGACGCGAGCGAGGGCAACTCGCCGTCGCTCGCGCTCGACCTCCACGATCAGTACGCGTATCTGCGCAAGACGGGGCAATGGCGCTTCACACCGCCGACGCACGTGATTGCCGCGCTGCGCGCCGCGCTCGACCAGTACCTCGCCGAAGGCGGCCAGCCGGCGCGGGGCGCACGTTATGCGGACAACTGCCGGACACTGGTCGACTCGATGCGCGCGCTCGGCTTCGTGCCGTTCCTCGACGCGAGCGTGCAGGCGCCGGTCATCGTCACGTTTCACGCGCCCGACCATCCGGCCTACGATTTCCGCCGCTTCTACGACGCGGTGCGCGGCGCGGGCTTCATCCTGTATCCGGGCAAGCTCACGCGGCTCGAGACGTTCCGCGTCGGCTGCATCGGCGCGATCGATGCGGGCGATATCCGGCGTGCGGTCGCCGCGATCGCGGCCGCGGTCGAATCGCTCGGCATCGCGATGCAGCCCGCATGAAGCGGGGTGCATGCCGGCCCGCCCGCCGGCGCCCGCAAACAAAAAAGCCCGGCGGCCGATTGGCCGCCGGGCGAACGCACCGAATGTGCGGGGAACCAGTGCTTACAGCTCGATCCGCTTGATGTCGCCGACGACGAAGATGTACGACAGCGCACCGACCAGCGCGATCACGCCGATGAACACGAGCGCGCCGACGAACGAGCCGGTCGACGCGACGATGAAGCCGACGACGAGCGGCGTGATGATGCCGGCGAGGTTCGCCGCGAAGTTGAAGATGCCGCCCGTCACGCCGAGCAGGCCATCCGGTGCGATATCAGACACGAGCGTCCAGCCGAGTGCGGCCATGCCCTGCGCGAAGAATGCAACCGACATGATCGCGATCACCGCTTCGTTGCTCTGCACGTAGTTCGCGAGAATGATCGTCGACGCGAGCAGCAGGCCCGCGATGATCGGCAGCTTGCGTGCGAGGTTCGCGGACTTGCCGCGGCGCAGCAGCCAGTCGGAGAAGATCCCGCCGAACATCACGCCGACCGACGCGGCGATGAACGGCATCACCGCGAAGAAGCCGATCTTCAGCCAGCCCATGTGGCGTTCGGTTGCCAGATAGGTCGGGAACCAGGTCAGGAAGAACACGAGCGTCGAGTTGCCGGCGAACTGGCCGAGGCAGATGCCCGCGAGCTGGCGCTTCTTCACCAGCTGGCCGACCATCGACCAGCTGAACCGGGCCTGCGCCCGCTTGTCGCCCTTGTCGCCGCTCTTGTGCGCGCCGTGAACGAGACCGCCGCCCGCTTCGATGTACGCGAGTTCCTCGGAGTTCGCGCCCGGATGGTTGCGCGGCTCGTGGTAGAACTTCCACCAGATCAGGCCGAACGCAATGCCGACCGCGCCCACGACCCAGAACAGCGAGCGCCAGCCGAACGCGCCCATCAGCGCGAACAGCACCGGGCTGAAGAACGCGAGGCCGATGTATTCGCCGACGGTATAGGTACCCGTCGCCATCGCGCGTTCGTTCTGCGGGAACCACGTCGCGACGACGCGGCTGTTGGTCGGGAAGCACGGCGCTTCCGTCACGCCGAGACCGAGCCGGCACGCGAGCAGCGTCGCGACACCCGGCACGAAGCCTTGGAGGAACGTGCACAGCGACCACAGCGTCATCGACCAGTAATAGGTGACCTTGCTGCCGAAGCGGTCGAGGAACAGGCCGCCGGGCACCTGCATCGCCACGTACGTCCACGAAAACGCGGAGAACATGATGCCCATCACGGCCGCATTGATGCCGAGCTCCTTGGTGAGCTGCGGCGCAGCCACGCCCAGCACGGTGCGGTCGAGATAGTTGATCATCGTGCCGATCGCGAGCAGCGCGAGGATCTTGTAGCGCGCCGACGTGCGCCGGACCGTGCCGGCCGCCTGCGCCGGCGCGGCGCTCGTGTGGGTGGTGTGCTGCATGGTCGTCTCCTGGTCTCTTTGTCTGTAAGGGGGTCAGCGCGCGACGAGCGACTGAAAGTGACTGAACATCCGCTCGGCGTCGGGCGTGCGTCCGGTGAAGAGCTCGAACGCGTCGACGGCCTGGTACACGGCCATCCCGCCGCCCGGCAGCGTGGCGCAGCCGGCCGCGCGCGCGGCGTGGATCAGTTCGGTTTCGAGCGGGAAATACACGATGTCGGCCACCCACATGCCCGCGTGGAGCAGGTCGGCCGGCAGCGGCAGGCCCGGATGCTTGACCATGCCGGTCGGCGTGCAGTGGATCAGGCCGGTCGCGGCGCGCATCGCGGCCGCGAGATCGCTGCCCGGCGTGACCCGGGCAGCGGGGAAGCGTTGCTGCAATTCGCCCGCCAGCGCGGTGGCGCGCGTGCCGTCGACGTCGACAATCGTCAGTTCGGCCGCGCCCATCTGCAGCGCCGCGTGCGCGACGGCCGCGCCCGCGCCGCCCGCACCGAGCTGGACGACGCGTTCGAGCGACGCGCCGGGCAGCCCGCGGCTGAACGATTTCGCGAAACCCGACCAGTCGGTGTTGTGGCCGATCCGCTTGCCGTCCTTGAACAGCACGGTGTTCACCGCGCCGAGCGCGCGCGCGTCGTCCGACAGCGCGTCGAGGTGCTCGATCACGCGCTGCTTGCACGGGTGCGTGATGTTCAGCCCGTTGTAGCCCATCCGCTGCGCGGCGTCGAGCAGCTGCGGCAGCGCGTCGGCGGTCACGCCGAGCACATCGAGATCGATGCGCCGGTACACGTAGCCGAAACCCTGGCGGAACCCTTCTTCCTCGTGCATCGCGGGCGACAGCGAACCGCCGATGCCCTGGCCGATCAGGCCGATCAGAAACGACGGGCGGCTCATCGGGCGGCTCCCTGCGCGAACAGCGTCGCCAGGCGCTGCAGCGCGAACACGTAGCCTTCGGTGCCGCAGCCGCAGATCACGGCTTCGGCAATCGCCGAGATATACGAATGGTGGCGAAATGCCTCGCGGCGATGGACGTTCGAGATATGCACTTCGATCACCGGCTTCGCGATCGCGGAAAGCGCGTCGGCCAGCGCCACCGACGTATGCGTATAGGCGGCCGGATTGATCACGATGCCGTGCGTGTCGTGACGCGCGGCATGCAGCCAGTCGATCAGTTGATGCTCGGCGTTCGACTGGCGGAACTCGATTTCCAGCCCGAGCCCTTCCGCCGCCGTGCGGCAGCGCTGCTCGAGATCGGCGAGCGTTTCCGCGCCGTAGATATGGGGCTCGCGCGTGCCCAGCAGATTGAGGTTCGGGCCGTTCAGCACCAGCACCTTGTGCTTGCTCATCGTGTTTCTGCTCCTGAAACAGGGGCGGACCACGATCGGCACCGCCCCGAAGACATCGGAATTTGGCGCTAGTGTGCGCCCGCGCAAGCGGGCTGTCTTTTCGGGTTTTCGCTAATTTGTACCATCTAGTTAGTTTGTACAATACCGATGACTAGCCTAGTAAATTCGGGATATGGCGCGCGCGTCGAACTCAACGACTGGTTCATTCAGGGTCGGTTCGACCGGCGTCGTGCCCCGCTCATCCGCAGGAATCGCCCATGCAGCGCTCGATCGCCACCGTCTCCCTGTCCGGCACGCTCGCCGAGAAGCTCGCCGCCGTCCAGGCCGCGGGCTTCGACGGCGTCGAAATCTTCGAAAACGACCTCGTCTACTTCGACGGATCGCCGGCCGACGTCCGGCGCATGGCCGCCGATCTCGGCCTCGACATCGTGCTGTTCCAGCCGTTTCGCGACTTCGAGGGCGTGAGCCCGGCCCAGCTCGCGCGCAATCTCGACCGGATCAAGCGCAAGTTCGACGTGATGCATGCGCTCGGCACCGACCGCATCCTCGTCTGCAGCAGCGTGGCGGCCGATACGATCGCCGACGACGGGTTGCTCGTCGACCAGCTCGGCGTGCTCGCCGAAGCCGCCCGGCAGGCTGGCGTGGTGGCCGCATACGAAGCGCTCGCGTGGGGCCGCGTCGTGAAGCGGTACGGCCACGCGTGGAAGCTCGTGAACGCGGTGAACAGCCCGCACCTCGGCCTCGCGCTCGACAGCTTCCACACGCTGTCGCTCGACGATTCGCCGGACGGGATCGCCGACATCCCCGGCGACCGGATCGCGTTCGTGCAGATCGCCGACGCGCCGAAGCTCGTGATGGACGTGCTCGAATGGAGCCGCCACTACCGCTCGTTCCCGGGCCAGGGCGACTTCGACCTGGCGCGCTTCACCGCGCGCGTGATCGAGTCGGGCTATACGGGCCCGCTGTCGCTCGAGATCTTCAACGACGGCTTCCGCGCGGCGCCGACCGCGCTCACGGCCGCCGACGGCCATCGCTCGCTGCTCTATCTGGAAGACCTGACGCGCGCGCGGCTCGCGCAGGAGGGCCGCGCGCCGGCCGCCAGCCAGCCGCTGTTCGCCCCGCCCGCGCCGCCCGCGCACGTCGGGTTCCAGTTCATCGAATTCGCGGTCGACGCGCAGGCGGCGGCGACCGTCGGCGAATGGCTCGGCCGGATGCGCTTCCGGCTCGCCGGCCGGCATCGCTCCAAGGACGTGACGCTGTTCCAGCACGGCGCCGCGTCGATCGTGCTCAACGCCGAGCGCGACTCGTTCGCCGATGCGTTCTTCCAGCAGCACGGGCTGTCGCTGTGCGCGTCCGCGTTCCGCGTCGACGATGCGAACGTGGCGTTCGAACGCGCGGCCGGCTTCGGCTATGCGCCGTTCTCCGGCCGGGTCGGGCCGAACGAGCGCGTGCTGCCGAGCGTGAAGGCGCCGGACGGCAGCCTCGAATATTTCGTCGACGAAGCGCCGGATACGCCGACGCTATATGAATCGGACTTCGTGCTGACCGACATCGACGGCCCGACCGAGGTCGGCCCGCTGACGGGCATCGATCACGTGTGCCTCGCGCTGCCGGCCGACGCGCTCGACACCTGGATCCTGTTCTTCAAGACGGCGTTCGGCTTCGAGGCCGAGCGCAGCTGGCTCGTGCCCGACCCGTACGGGCTGATGCGCAGCCGCGCGGTGCGCAGCGCCGACGGCTCGGTGCGGATCGCGCTGAACGCGTCGGTCGACCGTCACACGGCCGTCGCCGAATCGCTCGACCGCTATCACGGCACCGGGCTGAACCACGTCGCGTTCCGCACCGACGACATCGTGAAGACGGTTGCCGCCTTCGCAGCCGACGGCGTGCCGTTCCTGCGCATTCCGGCCAACTACTACGACGATCTCGCCGCGCGCTACGCGCTGCCGGACGAGCTGATCGACACGCTGAGCGCGCATCACCTGCTGTACGACCGCGACGAGCACGGCGGCGAATTCCTGCATGCGTATACGGAACTGGTCGACAACCGCTTCTCGCTCGAGATCGTCGAACGGCGCGGCGGGTACGACGGCTACGGCGCGGCGAATGCGGCCGTGCGGCTCGCCGCGCAGGCGCAGCGGCGAAAATAAGGACAGGACGCGGAGTTTGGGGCCGGACCGTGCTCGCGATTCGGCGATCGACGGGATGAGCCCCCCCCGCCCGCGCCATCGGGGTATATCGCGCCGCCGAGTACCGGCCCGCGCGGCCTGCCACGGTCGTGTCGGAAGCCGCGCTTCGCCTGACGTTACATGCCGTAACCCATACCGCAGTGCAGCATTGCGTCGCCCGCCCCCGTTTTAAGAATCGCTTAAGTCTTCGACGGCACCATCCGCAACCAGTACCCGATGGTTATCTCGAAAAGGAGGAAAGCGATGAGCGCCGTAGAAGCACCCGCGGGCCGCCCGGCCGCGCCCCCTGCAAAGAAGACGATGCTGCGCCGCCTGCTCAGTCATCACGAAATCGCGACGCTGCTCGTGCTGCTGCATGCACCGATCGGCGCGAACGCCAAACCCGAATTGCCCGCGCTGCAGGAAGCCGGCCTCGTCGAAATGGTCAAGCTCGACCCCGATACGGCCCCGAGCTTCCGGCTGACCGAAGACGGCACGGCCGTCCTGAAAGGGCTCGGTTACCGCTGAGCCGCCGCTTTCACCCTTTCCAGTTTCCCCGCCTTACCCCGATCCCTGCGACGCGCCGGCCACGCCGGCGAGTCGCGTCACCCCGCCCGCTCCTGCAGCATCAACCGGTATTCCGTCGGCGTCACGCCGACCGTCGCCTTGAACTGGCGCGTGAACGCGCTGTGATCCGTGTAGCCGCATAGCGCGGCGACGTCGGTCACCTTGTCGTGCGTGACGAGCAGCGCGGTGGCCGCGTCGAGCCGCGTCTTCAGCAGCACCTGGCGCGGCGTCAGGTGGAACACCTTGTGGAAGTAGCGTTCGAGCTGCGCGACCGACATGCCGGCCATCTGCGCGAGCTGCTTCAGGTTCAGCGGCTGCACGTAATGATCCTGGATGTGCTGGACCACGTCGGCGAGCCGGCTGTACGCCGGATGCGAGCCCTCGTGCGCCTTCAGGTCGCGCGAGATGCCCGCGAGACCCACCACCCCGCCCGCGGCGTCGCGCAGCGGCTCCTTGCAGGTCAGGCACCAGCCCGGCTGGCGACCCGGATACAGGTGCAGCTCGAGCTGATCCATCAACTGCTGGCCGGCGTTGATCGTCGCCATGTCCTGCTCGAAGTAACTGCGGCCGAAGCGGCGCGGAAACACCTCGTCGGCGGTCTTCCCCAGCAGGTCGCGCTTGTCCTTGTAGCCGCAGCGCATCGCCAGCGTGCGATTGACGAGCGCGTAGCGGCCGCTCGCATCCTTCACGAAGAACGCGACGTCCGGCAGCGCATCGAACACCGGTTCGAGCAGGCGGAAATGCGCGAGCATCGCGCCGAAATCGGCGTTGTCGGGCGGGTCGCGCAACGGGTCGGACAGGCTCATGGGCGGTACGGCAAGCAAGGTCGTCATCCCGGCAACCGCGAAGCGAGTGGCAGATGGCGTCGATTATAGGAGCGCCCCTTCGATCGCGTCGCGCCGAGCGCGGGGCGGGCAAGGCGGCAGCCGGTTGCATCGTGCGTCCCGTCGGTTACGTCGGTGAGCCGCAGAGGTTGTGCACGCAACCGCTTCGCAGCACCTGCGCGGCCGGCGGCCGTTGCGCTTGCGCCGTAGCCGGCGCAGCGCATCGGCACACCGGCACCACGCACCCGGACACGCCATCCTAAAAATGCCGGCGCCCCGCGTCTTGGCGGGTTTGCGCATTCGCCATGACGATTTCGGCATATATCAGGGTAATCGACGATATGCCGATATCGTCGCCGGCCACGCATCGAACGCGCAAGACGCACGCATTTTCGCTACCTAGACTTCGCTTCACGGTCGCGAGACGACCTCCCGCCGCTGCCGCAATCGGCATGCACGGGCCGCCGCATCCGCCGTCGCGCACGCCGATTCCGGCACAGCGCGCACGGCAGACGGCGTACTTGCATGGCCAGCACATCGGCCTGCCGATCGAACCGTCTCGCCCGGTTTACCGGCGCCGGCCCGCATGCCGGCGGCGGCCCAACCACGCCATCAAGGGGAAGTGAAAGTGAAGCTGAAGGTATCGCACGTCGCGCTGGCCGCCGCCTGCGCACTGTCGGGCGCGCACGCCGTCGCCGCCGACGTCGTCAAGATCGGTTTCGCCGCACCGCTGACCGGCCCGCAGTCGAATTACGGCACGGACATGCAGAAGGGCGTGCAGCTCGCGATCGCCGATTTCAACGCGACGCATCCGACGATCGGCGGCAAGCCCGTCACGTTCCAGCTCGACTCGCAGGACGACCAGGCCGACCCGCGCACCGGCACGACCGTCGCGCAGCGGCTGATCGACGACAACGTCCGCGGGATCATCGGCCACTTCAACTCGGGCACCAGCATTCCGGCGTCCGACCTGTACGATCGCGCGGGGCTGCCGCAGATCTCGATGGCGACGTCGCCGCAATACACGGCGCGCGGCTACAAGACGACCTACCGGCTGCTGACGAGCGACGCGCAGGCCGGCCGCATCGTCGGCACGTACGCGGTGAAGACGCTGCGCTTCAAGCGCATCGCGATCATCGACGACCGCACCGCCTACGGCCAGGGCATCGCCGACGAATTCGCGAAGGCCGTGGAAGCGGCCGGCGGCACGATCGTCAAGCGCGACTTCACGAACGACAAGGCGCTCGATTTCTCGGCGATCCTGACCAACCTGAAGGGCGTGAATCCGGACGCGGTCTTCTACGGCGGCGGTGATGCGCAATCGTCGCCGATGATCCGCAAGATGCGCCAGCTCGGGATGAAGTCGGCGTTCGTGACGGGCGAAATGTCGCGCTCGCCGACGTTCCTGAAGGTCGGCGGCGACGCGGCCGAAGGCGCGATCGTCTACATGGGCGGGCTGCCGAAGGAAAAGATGCCGGGCTTCTCCGGCTACGCGGCACGCTACAAGGCGCGCTTCAACGAAGACGTGATCACGTACTCGCCGTATTCGTACGACGGCACGATCGCGCTGCTGACCGCGATGAAGGACGCGAACTCGACCGACCCGAAGGTGTACACGCCGTATCTCGGCAAGGTGTCGATCAAGGGCGTGTCGGCGCCCAGCATCGCGTACGACGCGAAGGGCGACCTGAAGGACGCACCGGTCACGATCTACAAGGTCGAGCGCGGCGCGTTCAAGCCGGTCGATACGATCGCCGGCAACTGACCAGCGAAACGCTGCCCCGCGCGGCGCGCCAGCGGCTCACCGGCCGCCCGCGCCGCGCGCGCTTTCGGCTGCATGGTCCGAAGCCGTCCCAGGCACGCTCGCGTGCAGGCATTTCGCGCTCCTGTAGAATCCCCCCACCCGCTTTGACGCTTCGTCTCCGCCGTGCCCCATCCCGGTGCGGCGGCGCGTGTTGCGTGCCTCACCCGGCACGCGGCGCGCTTCGACGACGCAAGCCGCGCCTTGTCAGTCCATGCCGAAAAGCGGGCCCTGGAGACGCAGCACCGACAACTACATTCGAAAACCGATCGTCCTGACCATGCAAGCTTCCGAATTGAGCGGCGTGCCTCGCGCCGCCGAACGCGCGCTCACGCGCAGCGACTACAAGACCCTTGGCCTTGCCGCACTCGGCGGCGCCCTCGAGTTCTACGACTTCATCATTTTCGTGTTCTTCGCGCCGGCGATAGGGCAGCTGTTCTTCCCGCACGACATTCCCGACTGGCTGCGCCAGTTGCAGACGTTCGGCATCTTCGCGGCCGGCTATCTCGCGCGCCCGCTCGGCGGCGTGATCATGGCCCACTTCGGCGACCTGTTCGGCCGCAAGCGGATGTTCACGCTGAGCGTGCTGATGATGTCGGTACCGACGCTGCTGATGGGCCTGCTGCCGACCTACGACACGATCGGCATCCTCGCGCCGGTGTTGCTGCTGCTGTTCCGCGTGCTGCAAGGCGCGGCGGTCGGCGGCGAAGTGCCGGGCGCATGGGTGTTCGTGTCCGAGCACGTGCCGTCGCGCCATATCGGCTACGCATGCGGCACGCTGACCGCGGGCCTCACGGCCGGCATCTTGCTCGGCTCGCTCGTCGCGGCCGGCATCAACAGCCGCTACTCAGCGGCCGAAGTCGGCGCATTCGCATGGCGCATCCCGTTCCTGCTCGGCGGCGTGTTCGGGCTGTTCTCCGTGTACCTGCGCCGCTGGCTGCATGAAACGCCGGTGTTCGCCGAGATGAAGGCGAAGAAGGCGCTCGCGGCCGAGATTCCGCTGAAGGCAGTGCTGCGCGACCATGGCCGCGCCGTGATCGTGTCGATGCTGCTCACGTGGATGCTGTCGGCCGCGATCGTCGTCGTGATCCTGATGACGCCCGCGCTGCTGCAGAAGCAGTTCCACCTGACGCCGGCGACGACGCTGTTCGCGAACAGCATCGCGACGCTGTGCCTGACGGCCGGCTGCATCACTGCCGGCTCGCTCGCGGGCTGGATCGGCGCGAAGCGCGTGCTCGCCATCGGCGGCATCGGGCTGGCCGCGTGCTATTACCTGTTGTTCGCGCAGGTCGCGGCCGATGCGTCGACGCTGCCGCTCTACTACGGGATCGCGGGCTTCATGGTCGGCACGATCGGCGCGGTGCCGTTCGTGATGGTGAAGAGCTTCCCGGCCGTCGTGCGCTTCTCGGGCATCTCGTTCTCGTACAACGTCGCGTATGCGATCTTCGGCGGGCTCACGCCGGTGATCGTGTCGCTGATGATGAAGTCGAACCCGCTCGCGCCGGTCGTGTACGTCGCGGCGATCTGCGTGCTCGGCGCGATCGCCGTGCAGTTCTCGAAGGATGCGAAGGACGTGAAGGATGTGAAGGGCGCGCACTGAACGTCAGCGCCCGCTTCATGAACGAAGGGCCGAATCCCGCTGCGTGCGGGATTCGGCCCTTTTGTCTTGCGGCGGCCTGGCGGCGGCTGCGCAACTCTGCCCGGTTCAGCGCAGCACGCCGTACGACGAACTCGGCCGGCGCAGCGCGTCGATGCTCGCGCCGCCGGCGCCGGTGACGAACAGCAGCAGGAACCCGCCGGCGATCGCGACGTTCTTCCAGAAGTGAATCACCATGTCGTGCTGGACGGCGGCGTTCGTCGCGTCCCAGAAATTGTGCCCGACCATCGCGGTCGCGATCGTGTAGACCGCCATCAGCAACGCGAGCGGCCGGACCTTGTAGCCGACGATCAGCAGCAGTCCGCCCAGCCCCTCGATCGCGACGACGATCGGCCCGACGACCTGTTGATAGGGCACGTTCATCCCGTGCAGATACGCGATGAAGTCGCTGTAGCCGAGCAGCTTCATGATGCCGCCCCACAAGAACAACGCCGCCAGCGCCAGGCGTGCGAAAAAAATGACGCCGGAATCGACGGTACGCGTCATGCCTTTCTCCTCGTATGCAATTCGGCCGCCCGCGCCGGGCGCACCCGGCGGTTCGGCGCCGCGCGGCCCCGGAGGGCGCGCGGCAAATGGGCCAGCATAGAGGGTCTTTCCGCGGTGTCCAAGGGCTTGTAGCAAATCTTTACAACGCGGCGATCGCGCCGGTAGCCCGGCTCGATGAAAAACGCGTTTAGCCCGCGTCGCTCAACAGCACGCCTTTCTTGAAGATGAAGCAGCCGTAGCCGCGCGTTTCGCCGGTGACGATCACCGCGTACGTCTGCTGCGCACGCTCGTAGAACGCGAAACGTTCGACGCCGGTCAGCGGCACCGCACGCCCTTCCGCGCGGTCGATCTCGGCTTGCACTTCGCGCTGCACGGGCGGCACCGCGGCCGCGTCGCCGACGACTTCCATCCGCCACGCGGGCGTGTCGACGAACGTATCGAGCGGCAGCACCGACAGCACCGCACGCACCACGCGCGCCGAATCGGCGCCGTCGACCCGCAACGCGCGGCCGACCACCGTGTGCTCCGCGACGGATTCCGCCGGGAAATTCGCATCGCAGATCGCGATTTCGTCACCGTGGCCCATCGCCCGCAGCGTGTGCAGGATGTCGGCGTGCAGCAGCGGGTCGAGATTCTTCAGCATGTCGGTTGTCTCCGGGATCAGGAACGAATCGCATAACGTTACCCGATCCCGGCGACCGTGGTGCATGCATCGTTCGCGTCACGACGCGGCGGCCGGCATTTCGTCGATGAAACCCGTGACCGACGCGAGGCGGCCCGACGCGTCGACGGTGCCGAAGTCCGAGCCCTTCACGATCGCCGCGCCGTCGGGCGACACGAGCGCCCACGAGAACCGCAGGTGCTGGCCGAACGCGTCGACGTCGGTCGTGCGGCGAAAGCGGTAGGCGGGGAAACGCTGCTGCACGGCGGCGATCATCGTGTCGATGCCCGCGTGGCCGTCGCCGGCCATCAGCGGATCGCGATAGGTCGCGTCGCTCGCGTAGGTCGCATCGATCAGCGCGCGGCGGCGCGCGGCATCGGGTTCGTTCCATGCGTCGAAGTAGCGGTCGATCAGGTCGGCGTGGACGGACGAAGCGGTTTGAGCGGTGTTCATGGCGAGGCTCCTTGTGTCGGTGGACGATGTCGCGGACGTTTCGGGTCCGCGTGCCGCTATCGTCGCCGGGCGCGCGCGGACGGTCGATTACGTGCGAGGTAAGGAAATCGCGCGTGCGCCGCCCCAAAAGAAAACGGACGCCCGAAGGCGCCCGCATCGTCTTGCCGTCACCACCTTGCGCGTCAGGTCACCGGCGCCGGATTGAACAGCGTCAGCGCATTCGCGAGCTTCCATTGCTCGGCCCACGTGCGGCGCTTGCCGCTCGCGACGTCGAGCATCAGCCGGAACAGCGCCCAGCCCGTGTCCTCGATCGTCGCCGCGCCGGTCGCGATCTGCCCGGCGTCGAGATCCATCAGGTCGTGCCAGCGGCGTGCGAGATCGCTGCGCGTCGCGACCTTGATCACCGGCACCTGCGCGAGGCCGTACGGCGTGCCCCGGCCGGTCGTGAAAATGTGCAGGTTCATCCCCGCCGCGAGCTGCAGCGTGCCGCAGATGAAATCGCTCGCGGGCGTCGCCGCGTACAGCAAGCCCTTCTGCCGCGCCCGATCGCCGGGGCGCACGACACCGGCGATCGGCGCGCTGCCCGACTTCACGATCGACCCCATCGCCTTCTCGACGATGTTCGACAGGCCGCCCTTCTTGTTGCCCGGCGTCGTGTTCGCGCTGCGGTCGACGCGACCGCGCTCGAGGTAGCGGTCGTACCAGTCCATCTCGCGGATGATCTCGCGGGCCACTTCTTCGTTCGCCGCGCGCGACGTGAGCTGCGCGACGCCGTCGCGCACTTCGGTCACTTCGGAGAACATGATCGTCGCGCCCGCCCGCACCAGCAGGTCGGCCGCGAAGCCGACCGCCGGGTTCGCGGTGAGCCCCGAGAACGCGTCGCTGCCGCCGCACTGCACGCCGACGACGAGATCCGATGCGGGGCAGGTTTCGCGACGGCGGCGGTTCAGCCGTTCGAGATGCGATTCGGCCATCGTCATGATCGAGTCGATCATCGAATGGAAGCCGACGTGCGCGGCATCCTGCAGGCAGACGACGCCACCGTTGTCGGTCGCGCCGTCGGCAGTCACCGGAATCGCGCCCGGCGGCAGCAGGCGCTCGGGCTGCAGCTTCTCGCAGCCGAGGCTCACGGTCATCACCTCGCCGCCGAAGTTCGGATTCAGGCTGATGTTGCGCAGCGTGCGGATCGGGATGTCGGCGTCGGGCGCATCGATCGCGACGCCGCAGCCGTACGTATGTTCGAGCCCGACCACGTCGTCGACGTTCGGGTAGCGCGGCAGCAGTTCGTCCTTGATCCGCTTCACCGCATGCTCGACGACGCCCGACACGCACTGCACGGTCGTCGTGATCGCGAGGATGTTGCGCGTGCCGACCGAGCCGTCGGCATTGCGGAAACCCTCGAACGTATAGCCTTCGAGCGGCTCGAGCGGCGGCGCGGCACGCGTGGCGAGCGGCAGGTCGTCGAGGCCCGGCGGCTCGGGCATGCGCATCGTGCGCTCGTTGACCCAGCTGCCGCGCCGCAGGTCGGTGAGCGCATAGCCGATCACCACGTTGTAGCGAATGACCGGATCGCCGGCCGCGAGGTCGACGAGCGCGACCTTGTGCCCCTGCGGCACGCCTTCGCACAGCGTCAGCCCGTCGGCGAACGTCGCGCCTGCGGGCAAGCCGCCGTCGTTGACGACGATCGCGACGTTGTCGTCCGGATGCACGCGGATGTAGAGAGGGGAAGCAGTCATCGGAATTCCTGGGAGCTGTCTGCGATATCGTTAGTCATCATACGACATTCAACGTCAGTTGATGATGCTGCGTAAACCCTTATCCGGAAAGACCCTACCCTTGACCCGCCAGCAAACCGCTTGCGCCGCTCTTTCTTGCGTTGTACGATGACATACAACGACATCGCCACTTCGGCTCGTATGCCGTTCCCGACGAACCAGCACTCGCGCTAGACGGACGACCCCAACCATGACTTCACCGCAAGAACTCAAACAGATCATCTCCCACGGCCTGCTGTCGTTTCCGCTGACGGATTTCGACGCCGACGGCAGCTTCCGCCCGAGCACCTATGCCGAGCGTCTGGAATGGCTGGCCCCGTATGGCGCGAGCGCGCTGTTCGCGGCCGGCGGCACCGGCGAATTCTTCTCGCTCACGCAACGCGAGTACTCGGACGTGATCCGCGTCGCGACGGAAACCTGCAAGGGCAAGGTGCCGATCCTCGCCGGCGCGGGCGGCGCGACGCGCGTCGCGATCGAATATGCGCAGGAAGCCGAGCGCCTCGGCGCGAGCGGCGTGCTGCTGATGCCGCACTACCTGACCGAAGCGAGCCAGGAAGGGATCGCCGACCACGTCGAGCAAGTCTGCCGCGCGCTGAAGATCGGCGTCGTGGTGTACAACCGCGCGAATTCGAAGCTGAATGCGGACATGCTCGAGCGCCTTGCCGACCGTTGCCCGAACCTGATCGGCTTCAAGGACGGCGTCGGCGAAATCGAGAGCATGGTGACGATCCGCCGTCGCCTCGGCGATCGCTTCGCGTACCTCGGCGGCCTGCCGACGGCCGAAGTCTATGCAGCCGCGTACAAGGCGCTCGGCGTGCCGGTGTACTCGTCGGCCGTGTTCAACTTCATCCCGAAGACGGCAATGGCATTCTACGAAGCGATCGCGAAGGACGACCACGCAACCGTCGGCCGCCTGATCGACGAGTTCTTCCTGCCGTACCTGAAGATCCGCAATCGCCGCGCGGGCTACGCGGTCAGCATCGTGAAGGCGGGCGCGAAACTCGTCGGCCACGACGCGGGCCCGGTGCGCGCACCGCTCGTCGACCTGACCGACGAAGAAGCGGCCGAGCTCGACGTGCTGATCAAGAAGATGGGCCCGCAGTAAGCGGGTTCGCCGGCGGCGCGAGCCTTCATCGGCACGGCGCGCCGGCTCCCCCATTTCTCCGTATCCGACTCACGCGATGGCCGCGCGGCTCGACGAGCCGGCGCGGCCATCGCATTACATCTGTGCGATCGCGCCGATGATCCGCTGGCGCACACCGGTGAGCGTGCGCTGCGTCTCGTCGATCCCCTTGCGTGCCGCGAGCGGCCGGCCGCGCGCCGGCGACTCGGCGCCCACGATCTGCTCCAGCACGTCGCGGTCGACGACCGCATCGAAGAAGCGCCCGACCGTGAACATCGCGTACTGCTTCGCGGTCGCGAGATGCGTGTTGGCCTGCGTGAGCGCGTCGGCGCGTTCCGCGCCGTTCGGCCCGTCGATGCTGCGGCGGTGCTTCAGCGCGAACACCACCGCCTCCATGTCGTACCTGAACCGCTCGACGGCCCTGCCGAAGATCACCGAATGCAGATCGGAGCCCGCGACGGGCCGCCCCTGGTTGATCGTCACGTCGAATTCGCTGCCGCCCAGCTCGCGCTGCAGCGCGAACAGCGCGTCGGCCAGCACGCGCCCTTCGCTGGTTTCGCCGATCTGGGTACGGACCGATTTCGCGACGTCGCCGATCGCTTTCCACAACCCGGCCGCGAACAGGTGGTCGCCACGCTTGCTGATATTCATTGGATGGTTCCTTGTTGGTCTTGTGCGTCTCTCAGGCTCGCCCGCGGACCTGACGGTCCGAGGCTTCGCTACTGTAGGAGAAACGGGGGCAACAGGAAAGGCGAGGTGACCCCGCCACGGCATCGCATCAAAATGAGCACCGTTTGATGCGATAATTGATGCATCGATTTTCCCGGGAGCCGCCCATGCGCACCACCTTGTCCCTCGACGACGCACTGCTCGCCAAAGCGCAGCAATTGACCGGCGTCACCGAAAAATCGGCGCTCGTGAGGGAAGCGCTGCGCGCATTGATCGCCCGCGAAAGTGCGCGACGACTCGCCCGCCTCGGCGGCACCGAGCCTGATCTTGAATCGGTCCCACGCCGCCCGTCGGAGCTCGCATGATCCTTGTCGACACGTCCGTCTGGATCGATCACTTGCGAGCCGGCGACGCGACGCTCACCGCATTGCTGGAAGCGGAGCGCGTATTGATCCATCCGTTCATCGTCGGCGAGCTTGCGCTCGGCAGCATGCGCAATCGCGAGACCGTGCTGGATGCGCTGCGCGACCTTCCAGCTGCAACCCTTGCCACCGACGACGAAGTCCAGCGCATGATCGATGTCGTACCGCTTCACGGACTGGGCATCGGCTACGTCGATGCCCACCTGCTTGCGTCGGCCAGACTGACCAGCGACAGCAGGCTATGGACGCGCGACCGGCGCCTGCTGGCGGCAGCGGAGCGCCTGCAACTCGTCGCCCGCCCCGCTCACTGACCGAGCGAAACCGGCACGAAAGCCCGCGCTGAATAAAAAAGCGGCGAGGCCCGTGGGCCCCGCCGCCGTATTCCAACGTGCCGGGAAGCATCCCTCCCGGGACGCTGCCTTCACCGGTTACGCCCCGTCACTCCGCCTTGCCGTCCCGCAGCCGCGGAATCGCGAGCGGATTGCCTTCTCGCAGCCCTTCGGGCAGCAGGTCGTCCGGGAAGTCCTGATAGCACACCGGCCGCAGGAAACGGTCGATCGCGGTCGCGCCGACCGACGTGACGGCCGGGTTCGACGTCGCGGGGAACGGCCCGCCGTGCACCATCGCATCGCACACCTCGACGCCGGTCGGGTAACCGTTGACCAGCAGGCGCCCGGCCTTGCGCTCGAGGACCGGCAGCAACCGGCGCGCGAGCGGCTTGTCGTCGGCATCCATCTGCAGCGTGGCCGTCAACTGGCCTTCGAGCGCGTCGAGCACACGCGCGACTTCGTCGAGATCGCGGCAGCGCACGATCAGCGACGCCGGCCCGAACACTTCGTGGCTGAACGCCGGCTCGCCCAGGAACGCCTGCGCGCCCACTTCGTATAGCGCGCCGCCCGCCTGGCAGTCGGTCTGTGCCGCCTCGCCCGCGCCGATTTCGCGTACGCCCGGCAGCTCGGCCAGCTTGCCGCGACCGTTGCGGTACGCATCGGCGATGCCGCGCGTGAGCATCACGCCGGCCGGCTTCTTCGCGAGCGCCTGCGCGGCGACCGTCTCGAAGCGGTAGAGATCGGGGCCGTCGATCGCGAGCACGAGGCCGGGATTGGTACAGAACTGGCCGACGCCGAGCGTCAGCGAATCGACGAAGCCCGTCGCGATCGCGTCGCCGCGCGCGGCCAGCGCGGCCGGGAACAGTACGACGGGGTTGATGCTGCTCATTTCCGCATAGACGGGAATCGGCTGCGGGCGCGCGTTCGCGAGCTGCACGAGCGCCATCCCGCCCTGCCGCGAACCGGTGAAACCGACGGCCTGGATCGCAGGATGGCTGACCAGCGCGGCGCCGATCACGCGGCCGGGGCCGACCAGCAGCGAAAACACGCCGGCCGGCATGCCGGTTTTCGCGACGGCGGCGCGGATCGCGCGGCCGACCAGCTCGGACGTGCCGAGGTGCGCTTCATGGGCCTTCACGATCACCGGGCAGCCGGCCGCGAGCGCCGACGCGGTATCGCCGCCGGCCACCGAGAACGCGAGCGGGAAATTGCTCGCGCCGAACACGGCGACGGGCCCGAGCGCGATTTTCTGCAGCCGCAGGTCCGAGCGCGGCAGCGGCGTGCGTGCCGGCTGCGCGGGATCGATCGACGCGGCGAGGAAGCGCCCGTCGCGCACGACGCGTGCGAACAGCCGGAGCTGGCCGACGGTGCGGCCGCGCTCGCCTTGCAGCCGTGCGACCGGCAAGCCCGTTTCGGCATGCGCGCGCTCGATCAGCGCATCGCCGAGCGCGACGATTTCATCGGCGATCGCTTCGAGAAACGCCGCACGCGCCGCGAGCGGCTGCGTGCGGTACGCATCGAACGCGTCGCGTGCGAGGTCGCACGCACGGTCGACGTCGGCCTGCGTCGCGACGCCGAACGCCGGCGCCTCGATCGGCGCGCCCTTCGTCGGGTCGAACGCGTGCAAGGTTCCGGCCGAGCCGGCCACCGCTTCGGCGCCGATCAGCATCTCTCCTGTCAGTTGCATGGGGTGTGCTCCGTGGTTCGGGAATGGATTGCTCATTGTAGCTCAACAGATACGATGTCTGCCGACATAAGCGGCATATTCTCGCCGCCTGCGAAGGCGCCGACGATACCGCCGAAAGCCTTACCCGGCCAGTAAATCGCGAACTTCCCACACTGTGATGAAGATCCCAAAGGGAAAACCCGAGGTTTCTGAATTCGAGCATTCTCAATAAACTTTCCTCCATGTCATACGACGACGTACATTTAAAGTGAACAATCAGACCTCCCCTCGCGATCTTCCGCTCGATCTCGCGCGCACCGCGCGCCGAACCGCCGTGCGCTACTGGATCCTGGCGATGCTGTTCGTCGTCACGACGCTCAACTATGCGGACCGCGCCACGCTGTCGATCACCGGCACGCCGATCCGCAAGGCGTTCGGCATCGATCCGGTGACGATGGGCTACATCTTCTCGGCGTTCAGCTGGGCGTACGTGCTCGCGCAACTGCCGAGCGGCTGGCTGCTCGACCGCTTCGGCGCGCGGCGCGTGTATGCGGCGAGCATCTTCCTGTGGTCGGCGTTCACGCTGCTGCAGAGCACGATCGGCCTCGGCGGCAGCGCCGCGTTCGCGGTCGCCGCGCTGTTCGCGATGCGCTTCGCGGTCGGCATCGCGGAGGCGCCGGCGTTTCCGGCGAACGCGAAGGTCGTCGCGAGCTGGTTCCCGACCGCCGAACGCGGCACCGCGTCGGCGATCTTCAACGCCGCGCAGTACTTCGCGGCCGTGGTGTTCTCGCCGCTGATGGCCTGGCTCACGCACGCGTACGGCTGGCACCAGGTGTACCTGTGGCTCGGCCTGGCCGGCATCGCGCTCGCGTTCCTGTGGCTGCGCGTCGTGAAGGACCCGGCCGACCATCCGGCCGTGAACCGCGCGGAACTCGACCATATCGAGCAGGGTGGCGGCCTCGTGCGGTCGACGGGCGGCGCGACCGGCGCGCGCGGTAGCAGCAGCGCTGCCGAAGGCAGCCGCGTGGCGGGCTGGTACTACGTGCGCCAGTTGCTGTCGAACCGCATGCTGATCGGCGTGTACCTCGGCCAGTACTGCGTGAACGTGCTCACGTACTTCTTCCTCACGTGGTTTCCGATCTATCTCGTGCAGGCGCGCGGGATGTCGCTGCTGAAGGCCGGCTTCATGACGTCGCTGCCGGCGATCTGCGGGTTCCTCGGCGGCGTGCTCGGCGGGATGCTGTCGGACGCGCTGATCCGCCGCGGCGTCTCGCTGACGCTCGCCCGCAAGATCCCGATCGTCGGCGGGATGCTGCTGTCGATGGTCATCATCGGCTGCAACTACGTCGACAGCGAAGCGCTGGTCATCATGCTGATGGCCGTGTCGTTCTTCGGCAAGGGGATCGGTTCGCTGGGCTGGGCCGTCGTCGCGGATACCGCGCCGAAGGAAGCGATCGGCCTGTCGGGCAGCCTGTTCAACATGTTCGGCAACACGGCGGGCATCGTCGCGCCGATCGCGATCGGCTACCTCGTCGGCGCGAGCGGCTCGTTCAACGGCGCGCTGGTGTTCGTCGGGCTGAACGCGCTCGTCACCGTGTTCAGCTATCTCGTGATCGTGAAGGACATCAAGCGCGTCGAGCTGCGTCATCGCGACGCGTGACGTTCGACCTTTGAAAAACGGCGGCCGCTTCATGCGCGGCCGCCGTTTTTTTACATCGGAGCGACGTCAGGTCGACGCGTGCACGGCGCGCAGCATGTCATGCACGCCGGACGTCATCAACGCGAGGAACGCGAGCAGACCGACGTAGCAAAGCGCGTAGGTCGTCTTCGTCTCGATCGACGTCGCGTAGTACACGCGGTTCTCCGGCGCGTCGGGATCGTAGCGCCACGCGCGCTTCAGCTGCGGCAGCGCGAGGATCGCCATCACGATCAGCAGCGGGCTCGGCCGATACACGAACAGCGCGATCAGCACCGGCACGCCCGCGAACCAGATGCGCGGCGACAGCACCGCGGTGATCCGCCCGCCGTCGAACGGCGACAGCGGAATCATGTTGAAGAGATTCAGGAAGAAGCCCGTGTACGACAACGCGAGGAGCAGGTTGCTGTCGGTGTGGCGCGCGGCCGCGTAGCAGGCCAGCGCGCCGAGGGTGCCGACGAACGGCCCGGCAAGGCCGACGTAGGCCTCCGTTTCCGCGTCGTGCGGCATCTCCTTCAATTGGATCCACGCGCCGACGAACGGGATGAAGGTCGGCAGCCCGACGTCGAGCCCGCGCCGCTGCGCGGCGACGTAGTGGCCCGCTTCGTGCACCAGCAGCAACGCGACGAAACCGGCCGCGAAGCGCCAGCCGTAGAACAGCGCATAGACCGCGATCGACGCGAGCATCGTGCCGGCCGAGACGAGCACCTTGCCGAGCTTCAGGCCGCCGAAGATCAGCAGCAACAGCTTCGTCATTCCTTGCGCTCCGTGGCGGCTGCGTCGGATGCAGCGGTTGCATCGGCGACGGCCGGCGCCGCGGCCGCCTTCGGCTTGCGCCCGAAGAAACGCTTGAGCGCCGCGCCGCCGGCCAGCAGCGCGACCGCGCCGATCTTGAAGAACTTCACCGCGAACGCGCCGATCAGCGCGAGCAGGCCGAGCTTTTTCGCGCCGACGCCGACGATCAGCGCCGCGAGCCCATACTCGGCGACGTGGTCGGTCGACTGGTTGAAGTCGGCATAGCGCTTGCCGTCGTTGAAGCGGATGTTCGACAGCAGCGCGTCGGCCGAGGGCCGGTACTTCGGCAAATCGGCGAGCGTCGACGCCATCGTCAGCGACAGGTAGCCGTCGCGGCCGAGCACGAGCGTCCGGTAGTTCACGCCGTCGTTCGCGGCATTCGGCGCCGCGCCCTTGTCGCGGATGATCGCCGACCACACGAGCCGGTGCGTGGCCGCGTCGTACGCGGGCGCCTTCGCCCAGCCGACCACCTCGGTTTCGGGCAGGCCGCGCTCCTTGCGCGCCGGGTTGTTTTCCTCGGTGCCGGCCTGCAGGCTTTTCAGCAGTTCGTCGGGCTTCCAGTCCTTCGCGTCGTCGTCGCGGATGTAGCCGCTCGGCTCGAACGACACGACCGATATCCAGTCGGCGTCGGGATCGTCGGGCAGCACGAGGCCGACCAGCTTCGATTCGTCGATCGAGTTGCCCATCGAGCGCAGGTAGCGGCCGGCTTCGGCCGCCGGCACGAACGACTCGCCGGCCTTCAGCTTCAGCACGGCTTCGTGTTTGACGTCGATGTCGGTCGGCCCTTTCACGACCGCTTCGTTGGCGGCCTCGGCGGCGGCCCTCATTTCGACCTGCGCAGCTTCGGTCTGCGCGTGGCCGCTGGTCGCGGCGAGTGCGAGCGTCGCCACGCAGGCGAGCCGGACGGCAAGTTTTTTCATTGTTGGATTCCCCTGGAATGCCTTGTTGTCGATGTGCGCGGCGTCCGGCCCCGGCATCGTGGCCGCGGGTCCGGCGCCGCCTCTCAGGTGGCACGGGGGCTATGGTAACGCAGCGGCTGCGCACGCCCGGGCGGTGCGCGGCGCTTACCTCGCAGGTAATGCCGAAGCGCCGCGGGATTGCCTATCATCTCCCCATGAACTCGACCGCCGCCCTCCATTCGCCCGCCCCGTCCGCCGGCCGCGCGTCCGGCATCGGCCCGCTGCTGCGCACGTGGCGACAACGCCGGCGCCTGAGCCAGATGGCGCTCGCGCTCGACGCGGATGTGTCCGCGCGCCACCTGAGCTTCGTCGAATCGGGCCGCGCGCAGCCGAGCCGCGAGATGGTGTTGCATCTCGCCGAGCGCCTCGACGTGCCGCTGCGCGAACGCAATGCGCTGCTCGTCGCGGCCGGCTTCGCGCCGCTGTTTCGCGAACGGCCGTTTTCGGACCCGCAACTGGATGCCGCGCGTCATGCGGTCGAAGCCGTGTTGCGCGGGCACGAGCCTTATCCGGCGCTCGCGGTGGACCGCCACTGGACGCTGCTCGCGGCGAACCGGATGCTCGGCGCGCTGGTCGCGCAGGCCGATCCGGCGCTGCTGCAGCCG
The DNA here is from genome assembly GCF_016759955.1 of Burkholderia sp. KCJ3K979. Classification (NCBI taxonomy): domain Bacteria; kingdom Pseudomonadati; phylum Pseudomonadota; class Betaproteobacteria; order Burkholderiales; family Burkholderiaceae; genus Burkholderia; species Burkholderia sp. KCJ3K979. Next base: position 11,773 of record NZ_JACFYV010000035.1, on the reverse strand, counting down.
CCCGTCAACGTGCTGCGGCTGAGCCTGCATCCGGACGGTCTCGCGTCGCAGATCGTCAACTGGCATGAGTGGCGCGCGCACATCCTGCATCGGTTGCAGCGGCAGATCGATGCGAGCGGCGACCACACGCTGCATGCGCTGCGCGACGAACTCGCCGCGTATCCGGCGCCGGCCGGGCAGCCCGACGATTCGCACACGCGCACCGATTTCGCGGACATCGCCGTGCCGCTGCGGCTGCGCACGGCGAGCGGCGAGCTGACGTTCTTCAGTACGACGACGGTATTCGGCACGCCGGTCGACGTGACGCTGTCGGAACTCGCGATCGAGGCGTTCTTTCCGGCGAATCCGGAAACGGTGGAGGCGATGCGGGTGCTGGCGGACGCGTTGCCGGTGGCGTAACGCCGGCAGGCGTGGCGGGGCCGGGGCCGCGCTCAGCGGCGTTCGAGCGCCAGCTTCACGCCCAGCGCGAGCAAGACCACCCCGCTGACGCGATGCATGCGCGTCAGGATGCGCGGGTTGCGGCGGATCGATGCCGACAGCAGGCCCGCGAACAGCGCGACCGGCCCCTTGACGAGAAACGTCAGCCCCGCAAACGTCGCGCCCAGCACGAACAGCGACAGCATCGGGTGCGGGGCGCCGGCCGGAACGAATTGCGGCAGAAACGCCAGGTAGAAAAGCGCGACCTTCGGATTGGATACATTGGACAGCGCGCCTTGCGCGAACGTCCGCAGCCGCGATGCCGGCGCATTGCCATTGCCCGCCAGCGTCAATTCGCCCGTCGAGCGCAACAGCGTGATGCCGAGGTACAGCAGGTACAGCGCGCCCACCACCTTCAGCGCCGTGAACAGCCATTCGGAAGCCTGAAGCAGCGCACCCAGCCCGAGCGTCGCGAGCATCGTATGCACGAGCAGCCCGACGCTGACACCCGCGGCGGTCACGAGGCCCGCGCGCGTGCCGCCAGACAGCGTGCGCGACATCACGAGGACCATGTCCTGGCCGGGCGTCAGTATGATCAGAAGGGAGGTGGCCATGAACGGCAGCCAGGCGACGTGCGACATCGGGAAGCTCCTGAAGGGGGCCGCGGCGGGCGCGAATCGCGCGTTTTCGAGGGGCCGGGCAGTCGTCAGATTATCGGCAACTTCCCGTGGAGATTGGATGCAAACCCGGCTATTTTTGAAGTCCGATTTGGAGTTATTCTCCAACATCAACTTCATCTATAGCTAAAAATGCCAATCAAACTGGATGCAATCGATCGACGCATTCTGCGTGCGTTGCAGCAGAATTCGAACCAGACGAACGCCGACATCGCGCAACAGGCCGGACTGTCGCCCACGCCGTGCCTGCGCCGCGTTCACCTGCTCGAGGAACAGGGCGTGATCGACGCGTACGTCGCGTTGCTGAACCCTGCAGCCGTCGAGCTGCGCTTCACGGCATTCGTGCGCGTCACGCTGGAGCGCCAGGACAAGACGACGGTCGAACGCTTCGCGCGCGAGATGGAACACGCGCCCGAAGTGCTCGAATGCCATCTGATGGCCGGCAGCTACGACTATCTGCTGCGCGTGATCGCGAAGGATCTCGACGACTATCAGCGCTTTCAGATGGAAACGCTCACGCAGATCGAAGGCGTGCGCAACATCGAAACCGAGATCCCGCTGAAGCGCATCAAGCAGACGGTGCGGCTGCCGATCTAGGGGTCGAGAAACGTCACGGCCTCCCCGGCCGGTTGTCCGTTCAGCGCCTCGTCGCGCACGACGACCTGCCCGCGCACGACCGTATGCACGGGCCACCCCGTGACCGCACAGCCGTCGTACGGCGTCCACCCGCTCACGCTCGCGATCCATTCGTCGCGAATGATCCGCCGCGCGCGCAGGTCGACGATGCTGAAATCGGCGTCGTAGCCCGCCGCAATGCGTCCCTTCCCTTCGATGCCGAAAACGCGCGCCGGCCCGGCGCTGGTCAGGTCGACCAGCCGTTCGATGCTCAAACGGCCGGCCTGCACGTGATCGAGCATCAGCGGCAGCAGCGTCTGCACGCCGGTCATCCCGCTCGGCGACTGCGGATACGGGCGGCGCTTTTCGTCGCGCGTATGCGGCGCATGATCGCTGCCGATCACGTCGACCACGCCGTCGCGGACGGCCTGCCACAGCGCGTCCCGATGATGCCGTTCGCGCACGGGCGGATTCATCTGCGCAAACGTGCCGAGCCGCTCGTAGCAATCCGGCGCGTGCAAGCTCAGGTGATGCGGCGTGACCTCGACCGTCACGCGCCGCCGGTGCCGTGCGAGCAACGCCATTTCGTCCGCCGTGGATACGTGCAGCACATGCAGCCGGCGGCCCGTCTCGGCAGCCAGCCCGACGATGCGCCGCGTCGCGGCCAGCGCGCTTTGTGCGTCGCGCCAGCGCGGATGGTCGCGCACGTCGCCGCTTGCTTCCGCGATCGACTTGCGTTCGCGCAGCCGCGCCTCGTCCTCCGCATGCACGGCCATGCGCCGCCGGCCGTGGCGCAGGATCCGGCGCAACACGGTTTCGTCGTCGGCCAGCAGATCGCCGAACGAACTGCCCATGAAGACCTTCACCCCCGCGCAGCCGGGTAATCGTTCGAGCACCGGCAGCCGTTCGGCATTCACGGCCGAGCCGCCGATGTAGAACGCGTAATCGCACCACGCGCGGCCGCGCGCGAGATCGAGCTTCGCGCTCAGATCCTGCTCGTCCAGCGTCAGCGGATGCGTATTGGGCATCTCGAAGATCGTCGTGACGCCGCCGAGCACCGCGCCGCACGTGCCGGCCTCGAGGGTCTCCTTGTGCGTGAGCCCCGGTTCACGGAAATGCACCTGACTGTCGACCACGCCCGGCAACACGTGCAAGCCGCGCGCATCGAGCAGCACGTCGGCGCTCCACACGCCATGCAACGCGCCCAGCGCGACGACGCGGCCGCCCATGCACGCGACGTCGATCCGCTCGGCACCGTTGGGCGTCATCACCGTGCCGCCATGCACCAGCAGATCGGCGTGCCGCAGCTTCGATCGGTCGCCCGCTTCCTGTCGCAGCCGCGCGTCCATGCGTCAGAACTCGTTCTGGATCTGCTTGTAACCGAGCACCAGCGCATTGTTCGTGCGCGCGACGTCCTCGGAGAAATCGCTCGCGTCGGCCGTCACCTGCGGCAGCGCGGCGAGATCGGTTTCCGGCCCGATGCGTTCGGTCGAGCGCACGTGGAAGCCCGGCGGCAGGTGGCAGCCGTCGACGACCGCGTTGTAGCGCACCACGCAGCCGTCGTCGATCGTGCAGTTGAACAGTACGCTGTTGAAGCCGACGAACACGCCGTCGCCGACCGTGCACGGCCCGTGGACGATCGCGCGATGCGCGATCGACGTGTGCCGGCCGATCGTCACGCTCGCTCCCGATTTCGAATGGATCACGACGCCGTCCTGGATGTTCGAATGCGCACCGATCACGATCGGCGCGATCTGGCCGTCCGCATCGGTTTCGTCGGCGCGGATCACCGCGTACGGGCCGATGAACACGTTCTCCTCGACGATCACGCGCCCGCACAGGATGGCGGTCGGATCGACGAACGCGTTCGGATGAATGTGCGGCAGGTCGCCGCGCGGGTTCTTTCGGATCATCAGGATTCCTGCCGGGAAAGAGTATGGCCGCGCTTGAGCCGCTCGAACAGGCCGGGATCGCGCCACTGCGCGACGATGGCCGGCGCGAACACGATCGCGTCGAGGTCGATGCGGCCCATGCGCGGGTTGAATGCATCGTCGCGAAAACACTGCGCGTAACCGGTCTCGGTCTCGTGAACGATCACCGAATGCAGCCGCACGTCGGCTTCGCCGTTCGACATGCGCGTACCGCACAGCGCCGCATCGACGAGGCGAAAGAACACGCGCGAGAACTGCTCGGCGCTCGGCGACACCGGCAGCAGCACCCAGCGCTCGGAATGCCGGCGCATGCTTTCGACATAGCGCGGATCGTCGTCCGACCACAGCGTCACCGCGTGGTCGAACGCGTCGATCAGGTCGCGCACGTCGCCCTTGAGCAGCCCGAAGTCGTAGATCATCTGACCGTGATCGAACGCATGCGCTTCGAGCAGCAGCTCGACGCGGTACGAATGGCCGTGGATCGAATGCGAGCAGCGCCGCGTGCTGCAGCCGCGCACGACGTGCGCATTCTCGAACCGGAACAGCTTGCGGATCAGCATGCGTCGGCGCCTTCGCGCAACGGAGCGGCCCATGCCACCGCATCGTGCGGATGCAGGCTTTCGAGATGGCGCACGCGCACGCGCGGGCTCGCATGACGATCTTCGAGCGCGGCCTGCACGCGCCGCGCGGCATCCTCGACGAACATCAGGTTGCCGCCGTTCAGCACCGCGAACGCCTGCTCGTCCGCGCGCTTGACGGCCGTCTGCACCGGCGTGCCGAGCGCCTGCTCGACGCGATCGATCAGGTCGAGCAGCCCCAGCGTCGCGCCATCGGCAGGCAGCGCCACGCTGACGACGGCCTCGCTGCGCTGGCTGTGCGGCGTGGCGGCCGTCGCATGCCGTTTCAGCCAGGCGGCGACTGCCACCGGCTCCACGCGAGCCTCATGCCCGAATGCCGTCAGGAATGCCTGTTCGATCCAGTGCCGCGACAGCGCGGCCGAGCACGGGCACGTCGACGAATAGACGACCGTCACCTGCGCGCGCAGCGCGAACGCATCGCCGGCCAGCGTCGCATCGAGACGCACCGGATAGGCCTTCCAGCCGGCCAGCCCCTCGGTCACGAGCGCCGTGCGGCGGGCCAGCAGGTCGAAGCGCAGCCGCACGCGCGCGCTGCGCGTCTCGCAGTCGCGGTGGCTGTCGACCATTGCGCGCAGCATGCGCTGCAAGCCGGCCGGCGACAGCGCTTCGCCGTCGGCGAGCCCGTCCAGCAGCCCGTACAGCCGCGACATGTGGATGCCTTTCACCTGCGGCGCAGGCAGATCGACCTGCACGTCGGCACGCGCATGCACGTCGCGCCGGCAGCCGGGCTCCGCCACGACGACGGGCAGATCGATGCCCTGCATGCCGACCCATTCGAGCGGGCGGCGGCCCGGCGCGGCGTCGGTCAGGGAAATATCGGGAAGCACTGCATTCATGCTTGAAATCCGGTGGAGCGCCTTCTCCATCCGGATCGATGCAGGCAGCGCGTTCAGGTCAGGCCCAGTCGCGAAACGGGTTGTCCCACGTGGTCCAGTGTTCGGGGCCGGCGGCCATCTCGGCGTCGGTCAGCAGACACGCGTCGAAGCGCGCGCGCAGCGCGGGCTCGTCCATGTCCATGCCGATCAGCACGAGCTCCTGCCGGGCATCGCCGACGTGCTCGTCCCAGCGCGCGCGGATCTGCGCGACGGCTTCGGCGTCCCGCGGCCAGCGCTCGGGCGGCACGGCCGCCCACCAGTGGCCGGCCGGCCCGTGCCGCGCGACCGCGCCGGCCTGCGACCACGAGCCGGCGACGGTCGGATGCGTGGCCAGCCAGAAGAACCCCTTCGAGCGGACGACGCCCGGCCATTCGCTCTCCACCAGATCGAAGAAGCGCCGCGGATGGAACGGCCGCCGCGCGCGATAGACGAAGCTGCGGATTCCGTACGCGTCGGTCTCCGGCGTGTGCGTGCCGCGCAGCTCCTGCAACCAGCCCGGCGCGCGCGACGCCTCATCGAAATCGAACAGGCCGGTGTCGAGCACACGTTCCAGCGGCACCTTGCCGAATTCGGCGATCTCGATCCGCGCGCGCGGGTTCAGCCCGCGCAGCAGTGCGATCAGCCGCTCTCGCGCGCTGGCGTCGATCAGGTCGATCTTGTTGATCACGAGCACGTCGCAAAACTCGATCTGGTCGATCAGCAGATCGACGACCGTGCGGGCGTCCTCGTCGCCCATCGATTCGCCGCGCGCTTGCAGGCTGTCGCGCGACGCGTAATCGCGCAGGAAATTGAACGCGTCGACCACCGTCACCATCGTGTCGAGCCGCGCGACTTCGCCGAGGCTGCGACCGTCCTCGCCTTCGAACGTGAACGTCTCGGCCACCGGCAGCGGCTCCGAGATGCCGGTCGATTCGATCACGAGCTGATCGAAGCGCCCTTCGCGTGCGAGCCGGTCGACCTCGATCAGCAGATCCTCGCGCAGCGTGCAGCAGATGCAGCCGTTGCTCATCTCGACCAGCTTCTCGTCGGTGCGGGACAGCCCCGCGCCGCCGTCTCGCACGAGCGCGGCGTCGATGTTGACCTCGGACATGTCGTTGACGATCACCGCGACGCGCCGGCCCTCGCGATTGTTGAGGATGTGGTTGAGCAGCGTCGTCTTGCCGGCGCCGAGAAAGCCGGACAGGACGGTCACGGGAAGCCGCGTGGACGGATGAAGGGCGGGGTTCATCGGGCGATTCCGGAAGAGGACGTTGAGGACGAAATGATATATTGTATCGCTACGATATAACATATCATTTCAAACGTCCAGCACGACGGTAGCGCGGCGATGCACGCATCATGCGGTTTGAAAGGTGGGGTTGATAGGCTGCCCGGCGAGACCGCCCCTTTCAAACACCATGAAAAACAAAACGCTTGCCACGCTGTTACTGTGCGCTGCCGCTCCCGGCATCGCACTCGCACAATCGATCGCGGCGCCCGCGCTGAAACCGGGCGACACCTGGACCTACGTCGATACGGTCGAAATCGGCCCGAACGGCTGGCGCCAGACGCGCGACGAGATTACCGTGCAGCGCACGACGCCCGGGCACATCTACGTCGAGTCCCGGCAAAGCGGCGCCACGCAGGCGCCGCACGAAATGATCGTCGATGCGGACTGGAGCCGTGCACGCAGCATCAACGGCACCGAAACCGTCGTGAACCGCCCGCTGGCGTTTCCGCTGACGATCGGCAAGACCTGGACGATCCAGTACAGCGAGTCACACCCGAATCCGCAGCATGCGTCGGAAGCGTACGACACGCACTACAAGGTGGTGGGCCACGAGACCGTCACTGTGACGGGCGGCAAGTTCGACGCGATCAAGATCGAGGCTGAAGGCTCGTGGAAGGCGCAATCCGCACCGGGGCAGTCAATCACGTCCGGCGTATCGCGCAACGCGGGCGGTTCGACGATCGTGGTGCAAAGCCGCAACAACGGGACGGCGGAAGGAACCGGCAAGACCTACAAGGCGTTCTGGTACGTGCCGGCGGTGGGTCGCTGGGTCAAGTCGGTCGAGGAGTATTACGACACGAACGGCATGCGGACGGCGCGCTATTCGGACGAACTCGCATCGTACAAGCGCGCCGGGGCGGACGGCAGCGCGCCGTTGGCCGGCGGCCCTGCGCCCGCCTCCGTCGCGCCGGATGGCCCGCCGCCCGGCGATCAATGACGGAGTGCGTGCTCGCTTACGTATAGAGCGACGCCGGCGGCAACTCACCCGTCAGCGCATATCGGCCCACGTCGCGCAGCCGATAGTCGAGCGGATCGTGCAGCGTATGCGTGCGCGCGTTCCGCCAGAAACGGTCGAGGCCGAGCGACGCGGCCGTCGCGCGCGCGCCACACGCATCGAACAGCGCTTCGCCGTTATCCAGCGCCGCGCGCTGCGCGACGATCTTCGCTTCCGACACCGCGAGCGCGACTTCGGCGCGTTCGTCGGCCGTCAGCGCGTCCTGCCGCGCCCATGCGTGCTGCAACGTGTTGGCCGCGCGATCGGCCAGCGCCGCCGCGGCGATCGCGCGCACGCGCATGTCGCCGAAGCGCTGCAACGTGTACGGATCGTCTTCGGCCCGCTCGACGTCCGAATGAATCCACGGGCGGCCGTGCTGCCGCACGTAGTCGCGCGCCTCGGCCAGCGCGCCTTCCGCCAGGCCGACGAACAGGTTCGTCAGCACGAGCTGCGACACCAGCGTGCGCAGCGTCGCGCGCGGCGTCGGCGGCGCTTCCGACCGGTGCAGCACCTCGTCCGGCGCAAGCGTCACGCCGTCGAAGCGCACGCTACCGCTGTCGGTCTGGCGCTGGCCGACCGGGTCCCAGTCGTCGTTGACGGTGATCCCGGCCCGATCGGTCGGCACCACGCCGAACACGGTGCGGCCGATGGCCGGATCGTGCGCGGATACCGTCATCCGCTGCGAGCCGCGCGTGCCGGAACAGAAGCCCTTCACGCCGTCGAGCCGGTAGCCGCCGTCGGGCGTCGCCGTGGCGACGAGCCGCGTGTCGAGCGGATTGACCGCGTTGCCCCACCACCAGCGCCCGTCGACCGTGCCGCGCAGGTAGCGTTCGCGCTGCGCGGCGTTGCCCCACACGTCGACGCTCACCACTTGCAGGCACTGGAAACCGACGAGATGCGCGAGCGCGCTGTCGACTCGCGCGACCTGCCGGATCGCGTCGTAAATCTCGGGCCACGCCGCTTCCTGCCCGCCGAACGCGCGCGGCACCGCGAGCGTCAGCAAGCCCGCCTCGGCGAGCCATTGCTTCTCCTGGGCGGCATGACCGCCCGCGCGGTCGCGCTCGGCGGCGCTCACGCGCAGCGCATCGATCGCGCGCGCCAGCGCCGCGCGGTCGACGGCCGGTGCATCGGTATCCGGCGCCAGCGTCGCCGGGCCGCGGGGATCGTTCATGCGACAGCTTCCTGTTCAACGGTTTCGCCCGACAGCGGGACGAGCGCGCCAAGCTGACGGCCGGTCAGCCGCGACAGGATCTCGCGCCGCCAGTCGTCGTAGATCGCACGATATTCGGCGATATCCGCGCCGAACACCAGTGCGGTATGCGCGTACTCGTCGTGCAGATAGCCGTCGAGCCGCGCCTGGGTTTCCTCGTCGGCCGCGATCACGCGATCGATCAGCGCGTCGCGCTCGGCGGGCGGCAGCGCCTGCAGCGTGTCGAACCACCACTGGACGATCTGCACACGATGCCATTCCTCGTCCGGGCGAATCCGGTTCTCGCCGTGCTCGCGCATCGCGCTGTCGCCGATGCGGCCGGTCTTGCGCTGAATCCACAGCTTCGCGAGGATGTGCAGCTCGTAATGCCATTCGAATGCGAGAAAGCCCGCGACGTCGCGCACCGCGATGTCGCCAATGCGCGCCCAGTGCGCGGCGACGAGCCGGTCGACTTCCGGCAGCGGATCGCGCCCCGTGAGTTCGGTCACGCGCTCACGGCCGATCACCGCGTGCGCGCCGTCGTCGCCGAGCTGGCGCGACAAGATCAGCTGGAAATGCGGATCGTCGCGGAACAGCGTGTCGATCGCCTTCGCGACGACCTGCACGATGAACAGGTCGTGCGACGCCATCTTCGTGTAGTAGTCGGCGACGGCAGCCAGCTCGTCGCCGTGGCGCGGCTCACGCGGCGGCGTCGCCACTTTGTCGGGGAAGTCCGGACGATGGCGTCGCGCCACCTCCAGAAACAGCGCTTCCTCGAATTGTCCGTTCCATTCGCGCGGCGCGCCGATGGGCAAGGTCATGGTTGTTCTCTCAGGATCAGGAATGAAACGAGCGGACGCTTGTGGCGTCGCTCAGGTACGCCGGGTCACGCGTCGGACCAGGCGGTCGCCCGTGATTTGCACGGCCGAGACGAGCGCGATCAGGATCACGATCACGGTCGCCATGACGGTGGTGTCGAAACGTTGATAGCCGTAGCGGATCGCGAGATCGCCGAGCCCGCCCGCGCCGACGGCGCCCGCCATCGCGGTCGAGCCGATCAGCGCGACGACGGTGATCGTGAAGCCGCCGAGCATGCCGGGCAGCGCTTCGGGCAGCAGCACGTGCCACACGATGTGGCGGCGTTTCGCGCCCATCGCGAGCGCGGCCTCGATCAGCCCGCGATCGACTTCGCGCAGGCTCACTTCGGCGATCCGCGCGAAGAACGGGATCGCGGCGATCGACAGCGGCACGACGGCCGCCCACACGCCGATCGTCGTGCCGATCAGCACGCGCGTGAACGGCAGCAGCGCGACCAGCAGGATGATGAACGGCGTCGAGCGGAACACGTTGACGAGCGCGCCGAGCACCGCGTTCACGCCGCGCCGCGCGTAGATGCCGCCGGGCGCGGTGGTCACGAGGATCACCGCGAGCGGGATGCCGATCAGCGCGGCGATCGCGGCCGACGCGGCGACCATCGACAGCGTGTCGCGGATCGCGTCGAGCAGTTCGGGCCACCAGAGGTCAAACATAGCCGAGCACCTCCGCATGATTCGCATGACGGCGCGCGCGTTCGAGCAGCGCGGCGACCGCACCGCCGCGTGCCGCCGGCGGGCCATCATCCGCACGCGGCGTCGCGGCGATCACGAGCCGCCCTTGCGCATGCCCCTGGATGCTTTCGATGCCGCCGTGCAGGAACCGCACGGAGCCGCCGAGCGCCGCCGCGAGCGCGCCGACGTCCGGCTCGCCGCCGCTCTCGCCCGTATAGCGGACGTCGAGCACGATCCGTGCGCCGTCGGGCAGCGCGGCCTGTTCGGGCAGCGGCCGCACCCGCGCGGCCAGCTCGGCCGGCAGGTCGTGCTGCAGCGTGCTCAGCAGCGCGCGCGTCGCGCCGTGGCGCGGATCGCCGAACACGCGCCACACGGGGCCGGTTTCGACGACTTCGCCCTGTTCGATCACCGCGACCGTGTCGCACACCGCGCGGATCACCTCCATCTCGTGCGTGATCAGCACGATCGTCAGCCCGAGGCGGCGGTTGATGTCGGCGAGCAACGCGAGGATCGATTGCGTGGTTTCCGGATCGAGCGCCGACGTCGCTTCGTCGCACAGCAGCACCTCCGGATCGTGCACGAGTGCCCGCGCGATGCCGACGCGCTGCTTCTGCCCGCCCGACAGGCTTGCCGGATACGCATCGCGCTTCGCGGCGAGCCCGACGAGCTCGAGCAGCGCCTCGACCTTGCGCACGCGCTCGGCCTTCGGCACGCCGGCGATCTTCAGCGGCAGCGCGACGTTCTCGAACACCGTCTTCGCGGACAGCAGGTTGAAATGCTGGAACACCATGCCGGTGCGGCGCCGCAACGCGACGAGGCCGTCCTCGTCGAGCGCGCCGACGTCGACGCCCTGCACGCGCACACGGCCCGAACTCGGCCGTTCGAGGCCGTTCAGGAGGCGCAGCAACGTCGACTTGCCCGCGCCGCTGCGGCCGATGATCCCGAACACCTCGCCGCGCCGCACGTCGAGCGTCACGTCGCGCAGCGCGGCGGCCTGGCCGCGCGGCGTCGCGAATACCTTGCCGACCTGCTCCAGCGACACGGCCGCGCCGCCGACCGGCGTCACGGCTTCCTCATGTGCCGCTGCATCGGCACCGGCACCGGCGCGCACGGCCGATGCCTCGATGAAACCCAGCGTATCGAACAATTGCGTCATCGCTTCGCTCCGTCACGTTCAGGCATGCGCGGGATGCGCGGGTTCGGCTGCCGCGGCCGGCCGGTGCTGCGCGCCGGTATGCCAGGCGGGCAGGCGCGGGCCCGCGCCGAACAGCTTCTCGCGCAGCGTCGGCGCGGGATCGTAGTCTTCCTTGTAGACACCGCGGTTCTGCAGCTCGGGCACGACCCAGTCGACGAAATCCTCGAACGACTCGGGCATCACGGTGCGCGTCAGGTTGAAGCCGTCGATGCCGGTCTCGTCGATCCACGACTGCAGCTCGTCCGCGACCTGCGACGGCGAACCGACGATCGGCGCATAGCGGCCGCCCAGCGACATCTGTTCGAGCATGCGGCGCACGGTCCAGGTGCCGGTCGTGCTCTTGCGCGAGATCGCGTCGACGGCCGACTGGATCGAATCGGTCTTCACGTACGAGATCGGCTCGTCGAGGCCGTATTTCGCGAGCT
>NZ_JACFYV010000359.1:0-3586 GCF_016759955.1 Burkholderia sp. KCJ3K979 | reverse complement strand
GCCGCCGAAGCTGTCGCTGCCGGCCGTGGTCGGTCTGATCGACGGCGCGGCCGCGACGGTCGGGGTTGATACAGGTCTGGTTCACATCGCGGCCGCGCTGAAGCGTCCGACGGTCGAACTGTACAATTTCGCGACGGCCTGGCGGACCGGCGGCTACTGGTCGCCGAACGTCGTCAATCTCGGCACGGCGGGGCAACCCCCGTCGATCGCGCAGGTGAAGTCGGCGCTCGCGGGCTTCGGTCTCCTGTAACGCTGTCCACACGCGAACCGATCATGAGCGAATCCCAGATCATCGAAGTCCCGTCCGCCGACTGGAGCGGACACAACCTGTCGGCGCCGCGCGAGCAGTTGCTCGCCGCGGTCGAGGAAGGCAAGGTGCTGTATTTCCCGCATCTGCGCTTCGCGATCGACGGCGGCGAGGAAGCGCTGCTCGATCCGGCGCTCGCCGATCCGAAACGCAAGAACATCAGTCTCGCGCCGAACGGCGGCGCGCTTGCCGGCGTGCTCGGCGACAGCGTCACGCAGTCGGCCGTGCGCGCGCTCGTCGCGCGCTTCCAGCAGCAGGCCGGCACGCTCGTCGATGGCCTTTTCCCCGAATACCGCGGCAAGCTGCGCGTCGCGCCGACGAGCCTGCGGCTGATGCAGGTCGAAACGCGCCAGACGTCGTGGCGCAAGGACGACAGCCGCCTGCACGTCGACGCATTCCCGTCGCGGCCGAACTACGGCGAGCGGATTCTGCGCGTGTTCACGAACGTGAACCCGGCCGGCGTGCCGCGCGTGTGGCGCGTCGGCGAGCCGTTCGAGGAAGTCGCGAAGCGCTTCCTGCCGAAGATCCGGCCGCAGTTGCCGGGCTCGGCGTGGCTGCTGAACCTCCTGCACGTAACGAAATCGCCGCGCAGCGCGTACGACCATCTGATGCTGAACCTGCACGACGGGATGAAGGCCGATCTCGACTACCAGAAGACGTGTCCCCAGCAGACGATGCCGTTTCCGCCGGGCAGCGTGTGGATATGTTTCTCCGATCAGACTTCTCACGCTGTGATGTCCGGCCAGTTCATGCTGGAGCAGACCTTCTTTCTGCCGGTCGACGCGATGGTGCGCCGCGAATGCGCGCCGCTCGGCATTCTCGAACGCCTGACGGGCAGGGCGCTGGTTTGAGCGCGCACCTGCTTCGACGCAACCCCCGGACGGCCGCATGCTGAGGGCGATCTATCGTGCGCTGTGGTGGCTCGTCGCGCCGGCCGCCGTGATCCGGCTCTATGTGCGCTCGCGCAAGGAGCGCGGCTATCGCGAGCATATCGGCGAGCGCTTCGGTCACGTCGCGGGCCGCTCGCGCGACGACCGCGCGCCGCTGATCTGGGTGCATGCGGTGTCGGTCGGCGAGACGCGCGCCGCGCAGCCGCTGATCGATGCGCTGATGCGCGCGCGCCCCGATGCGCGCATCCTGCTCACGCACATGACGCCGAGCGGCCGTGCGACGGGCGAACAGATCTTCGGCGATCGCGTGCTGCGCTGCTATCTGCCGTACGACATGCCGGGCGCGGTGCGGCGCTTCCTGCGCGCGTGGCGGCCGACGCTCGGCCTCGTGATGGAAACCGAGGTGTGGCCGACGCTGATCGACGAGTGCCGGCGTGCGGACGTGCCGCTCGTGCTGACCAATGCGCGGATGTCCGCGCGTTCGTTCCGGCGCGCGGCGAAGTTCGGCGCGGCGACGCGCGACGTGTTCGGCGGCTTCTCGCGCGTGCTCGCGCAGAGCCCGGCCGACGCGGAGCGGCTGACGTCGCTCGGCGCGCGCAACGTGACCGTGCTCGGCAACCTGAAGTTCGACATGACGACGCCGCCGGAACTCGCGGCACGCGGCCATGCATGGCGCGACGCGATCGGCGCGCGGCCGGTGTGGGTCGCGGCCAGCACGCGCGAGAACGAAGAGGCGCTGGTGCTGCAGGCGTTCGCGGAAATGCGCACGCCCGGCGCGCTGCTGGTGCTCGTGCCGCGTCATCCGCAGCGCTTTGCCGAAGTCGAGGCGCTCGTCGCGCGCAGCGGGCTCAAGTGCGTGCGGCGCTCGGTGTGGGCGGCCGATGCGGCTGCGCTCGCGGCGGGCTGGCCGGCCGCCGAACCGCTGGCGGATGACGTGACGGTGCTGCTCGGCGATTCGATGGGCGAGCTCGGCGCGTACTACGCGGCGGCCGACATCGCGTTCATCGGCGGCAGCCTGCTGCCGCTCGGCGGGCAGAACCTGATCGAAGCGTGCGCGGTCGGCGTGCCGGTGCTGATCGGGCCGCACGTGTTCAACTTCACGCAGGCGACCGCCGACGCGGTCGCGGCAGGGGCGGCGATGCAGGTCGAAGATCCGCTCGATCTCGCGCACGTGCTCGACGCGCTGTTCGCCGACAAGGCGCGGCGCATCGCGATGGGTGCGGCCGGCGCGGCCTTCGCGGCGCGTCATCGCGGCGCGACCGCGCGCACGGTCGACGTGCTCGCCGCGCTGCTGCCGCCTGCCGCCGCCGCCGGCGCGCGTGCGTTGCCGGACCAGTCGAGCGCGGCTTCCGAAGACGAATAGACGAAGGGCGGCGCAAGGCCGCCCCCGAACGCATCGCGGCGACGTGCGCCGTCGCCATGCCGCTCACACCGTCAGCAAGCCCTTTTTCTCGATGAACGCGATCACGTCCGCGACGCCGTCGAGCGCCTTCAGGTTCGTCATCACGTAAGGCCGCTCGCCGCGCATTTTCCGCGTGTCGGACGCCATCACGTCGAGGTTCGCGCCGACCAGCGGCGCGAGGTCGGTCTTGTTGATCACGAGCAGGTCGGACTTCGTGATGCCCGGGCCGCCCTTGCGCGGGATCTTCTCGCCGCCCGCGACGTCGATCACGTAGATCGTCAGGTCCGACAGCTCGGGACTGAAGGTCGCCGCGAGATTGTCGCCGCCGGACTCGATGAACACGATGTCGGCATCGGGAAAGCGCGCGAGCATCCGGTCGACGGCCTCGAGGTTGATCGACGCATCTTCCCGGATCGCCGTGTGCGGGCAGCCGCCCGTCTCGACGCCCATGATGCGTTCCTCGGGCAGCGCGCCCGCGACCGTCAGCAGTCGCTGGTCTTCCTTCGTATAGATGTCGTTGGTGATCGCGACGAGGTCGTACCGGTCGCGCATCGCCTTGCACAGCATTTCGAGCAGCGTGGTCTTGCCGGAGCCGACGGGGCCGCCAATGCCGACGCGCAGCGGCGGCAGTTTCTTCGTGCGGCGGATGGAGGAGGGAGCGGGTGCGTTCATGGTCGGGCGATGAGGTTCAGGAGCGGAACAACCGCGAGTACTGGGTTTCGTGCCGCGCGGACAGGATGCCGAGCTGTGGCGCGAACGTGTTGACGGCGTCGGGCGGCGTCGCGAGTGCACGGCGTACGGCCGCGTCGATCGCGCCGCGCAGCGCGACGATGATGCGTTGTCCGGCGAGCTGGCCGAGCGGCACGGCCTTCAGCGCGGCGGACGTCTGGTTCTCGACCCAGCCGAAGGCATACGCGGCGAGCGTCGCGTCGGCGCCGGCGTCGTGAGCGGCAGCCGCGTACGCGAACGCGGTCGGCAGCGCGATCG
>NZ_JACFYV010000358.1:0-3635 GCF_016759955.1 Burkholderia sp. KCJ3K979 | reverse complement strand
CGACCAGCGTGCGCGGGGCGACGCGCCGCGCGAGCGGGCAGACGGCCAACCCGGCCGCGGCGGCCGCCGTGACCGCCGCGACCCCGCCGCCCGTGAAGCGCTCGCGCCACGGCAACCCCGCGCGATCGAGCGCGCGCAGTGCGGCGGCCCGCACCCCGCAGGGGCCGGCCAGCACCGCGAGCGGCAGCGGCTCGCCAGCCCGCGGCGCCCAGTCGGGCGCGGCGAGCCATGCCAGCGGCTCGGTGAACAGCGGCGTGGCGTCGTCGCGCGGTGGGTCCTCGCCGGGCTCGTGCCGCGCGATCACCGCGTCGAACCGCCGTTCGTCGTATTGCGGGAGCAGGCTCGTCGACGCCCCGAGATGCATTTCCAGCGACAGCCCGGGGTCCTGCCGGTGCAGGCTCGTCAGCACGGCCGGCAGGTCGGGCACCGCGACGTGCTCGCTGACGCCGAGCGACAGGCGCACCGTGCCGGTCGAGATCGCGCCGAGCGCACGCTCGTGCGCGTCGAGCAGCGCACGGGCGGCCGGCAGGAAATTCTCGCCGTCGGCGGCCAGCTTGACGACGCGCGGCGTGCGCGCCAGCAGCGGCTTGCCGAGATGGGCCTCCAGTCGCTTCAGCTTCAGGCTGACGGCCGATTGCGTGGTGCCGAGCGCGTCGGCGGCGCGCGTGAAGCTGGCGAGGTCGGCGACCAGCACGAACGCGCGGACGGCATCGAGATCGAGTACTTTCATTTCAAATGAAAATAAATGAAATATTCATCAATGACTGTTCATTATAGGTTGCCGCGCCTAACCTGACGCTGTGTTTTCGTTCTTCACCGTCACTCACCGACAGGAGCATGACCATGCCATTCACCCGTATCGCCTTACGCGAAGGCAAGCCGGCCGCCTACCGCAGAGCCCTCGTCGACGGCGTGCAACGCGCGCTGATCCAGACGTTCAACGTTCCCGAGGACGACATCTTCATGGTCGTGACCGAGCATACGGCCGAGAACTTCGTGTTCGGTCGCCATTACCTCGATATCGAGCGCAGTGACGATCTCGTGATCATCCAGATCACCGCGAACAACACCCGCACGCTCGAGCAGAAGCGCTCGCTGTACCGGGCGATCGCCGACAACCTCGCGCAGCAGCCCGGCGTGCGGCAGGAAGACGTATTCATCGGTCTCGTCGAAGTGCTGAAGGAGAACTGGTCGTTCGGCAACGGCATCGCGCAATACGCCGTCTGACGGGCCGGCTTGACCTGCCACAGGGCGGCGGGGCCGGATCGACGCCCGCGCGTTTGGGCGGCGTGTACTATGGAAGCTGCTTGACGAGCGACGCCGGCGCGGTCGATGCGCCGGCGATCCTTCATGTGCAGGAGCCTCCATGTCGCGTGTGCTGGAAATCGTGTTGTCGTTGTCGCTGGAAGGATGGCCGGTCAAGGGCGCAAGCCGTGCCCGTGGCGCGCAACGCGACTTCGGCGCCGAGCTCGTGCGCGCGTGGCGGATCTGCCCGCAGGTCCGGATGCGGCGCGGCCACGAACGCGTGACGATCGAGCCGTGCCAGATCGAGGAGGCCGAGCGGAGCCCCGGCGCGAGCTGGTGGACCTGGGTCGAATCGAACGCGCATGGCACGCGGGTCGTCGCATCGCGCACCCGGACGTTCACCCCCGGCGTCACGCAGCGCGAACTGTTCGACGCGGAACACGCCGGCATCGTCGTCGCGACGCCGCTGCCGGTGCCCGCGACGGCTGGCGCGACCGATGCCGACGCACCACCGGTCGCCGAAATCGACGGCGTTGCACCGAATACCGACGAAGCGCGGGCCCAGGCATCGGCGCTGCGTCTCGTCAGCGAGCGGCGGCGCGGGCGCTGGGCCGACGACAGCGGCGTCGTGGTCGAGATGACGCTCGACGACATCACGCTGCACGGCGGCGGCGAGCCGCCGCGCCGCTACGTCGAGCTGCGCCTGGCCGCGCCCGACTGGGAAACCGTGGCCGCGCGCACGGCCGCGCTGCACGCGCTGTTTGCCGCGGCGCGCGAATTGAGCGGCGCGTGGCCGGCCTTCGTGCAACTGACGAGCGTGATCGACCGCGCCTGTGCCGGCGGGCCCGTAGCCGCCACGCTGGTCAAGGCGCAGCCCGTCGACCTGACCGGCATCCGCACGCAGCGCGCCGCGCTGTTTGCGCTGTCCGGCGACATCACCGCGCAATGGCTCGGCAACGAGTGCGGCGTGCTCGATCGCGACGATCCCGAATTCGTGCACCAGATGCGCGTCGCGCTGCGCCGCCTGCGCACGCTGATGCGCTTCTTCCCGCGCTTCACCGACCGTCAATGGAAGGACACGCTCGGCGTCGACCTGCGCTGGCTCGCCAAGCTGCTCGGTACGGTGCGCGACTGGGACGTGTTCGCGACCGAGAGCCTGCCTGCGCTGATCGCGGCCGACGGCGGCGGCAGCGACTGGGACGGCACGCTCGACGCCGCCCGCGCGCAGTCGATGGCCGCGCGCGTCGAGCTGCGGCAGGCGCTGCATTCGGCCCGCTATGCGCGGCTGACGCTCGGCTGGCTCGAATGGCTGAGCGCGCTCGCGCTGCCGGCGGCTGACGGCGACGACGCGCCGTCGCTGCGGCGTCACGCGACCAAGCGCGTACGGCGGCTGTTCGGGCATCTCTACGGATCGCCGTCGCTCACGTCGCTCGACACGGCGGCACGCCACCAGGTGCGGATCGATGCGAAGCGGCTGCGCTACGCACTCGAATTCTTCGCGTCGGTGGCGTCGCGCCGCACGCGCACCGAGACGGTCAAGACGCTGGCGCGCGTGCAGAGCGTGCTCGGCGAAGCGAACGACGCGATGGTCGCGCTGCATCATCTCGAGCAACTGGCGGCGCCGCCGTATCAGCTTGGTTTCGTGCGCGGTTACGGCGTCGCGCTCGAACAGCGGGCGGCGCGCGACGCCGAGACGCTGCTGGCCAGCCTGCGGCCGCCGAAGCTCGACGGCAAGCCACGCTGAGCGCCGTGCGCCGCCCCTATAATGGCCGCCCGTTTCCCGCACGCATGCCGATGATGACCGACGTCCCGCCTTCTTCCTCGTCCGCCGGACCGCTCGAACTGGGCGGCGAGCTGTGGCTGCGCGCCGGCGAACAGACGCTCGGCGGCGCGACGCGCATCGCGCTGCTCGCCGCGATCGGCGACACCGGTTCGATCACGCGCGCGGCGAAGGCCGTCGGCCTCAGCTACAAGGCCGCGTGGGACGCGGTCGACACGATGAACAATCTCGCCGGCGAACCGCTCGTCGCGCGTTCGACGGGCGGCAAGGGCGGCGGCGGCACGACGCTGACGCCGCGCGCGACGTCGCTGATCGCCGCGTTCCGCACGATCGAGCGCGAGCATCGCCGCTTCATCGAGGCCGCGAGCGCGGCCGTTGCCGGCTTCGACGTCGACTGGGCGCTGATCGGCCGGATCGGGATGAAGACGAGCGCGCGCAACCAGTGGTTCGGCAAGGTCGCGTCGCTCGTGCGCGGCACCGTCAACGACGAGGTGACGCTTGCGCTGCCGGGCGGGCAAGCCGTCGTCGCCGTGGTGACGCACGAAAGCGCCGAGGCGCTCGGGCTGCGGGAAGGCGCGCACGCGTGCGCGCTGGTGAAGGCGTCGTGGGT
>NZ_JACFYV010000357.1:0-3668 GCF_016759955.1 Burkholderia sp. KCJ3K979 | reverse complement strand
GCGAACGGGCGGCCGGCCACGAGCTTCACGTGCGGGCGCAGCGCGAGGCCGGCCGGCGACACGCCGCGAATCACGACGTTTGACGGCTTGCCGGTCGACGTCTTCACGAGCGAGATCAGCACGACGGCTTCCTTCGATACGAGCGGCCGGCCGTCGGGGCCGAGCGCGACGGCCGGGTGCATCTCCAGCGCATTCGCCTGCTGATGGTCGATCGAACTCTGGATCTCGGTCTCGGCGCCCTTGCGGATCACCACCGCGTTGTCGGGTTCGCCGGTCGACACGAGCGTTTTCGTGAGGCCGGCATCGAGCATCTGCACCGTCGCGAACACGAAGATCACGAGCGCCATCCCGCCGGCGGTGAGCGCGGTGGTCAGCCGCCGGGTCCACAGGTTGCGTGCGATGTAGGTGAGCGGGATCGCCATGCGCGCCTCTCTCTACCCGATCGCCCGCAGGCCTTCGACGACGCGCACGCGCGCCGCTTGCCACGCCGGCACGATTGCCGCAGCGAGGCCCACCGCGACCGAACACGTGGCCTGCAGCACGACCGTCTCGGTCGACACCTTGAACACCGGGAAGATCCCGCCGGCCGCCTGCTTGAACAGGCTCGCGGCGGGCGGCGTCGCGAGAATCCCGAGCCCGCCGCCGGCCACCGCGATCACGACCGATTCGCCGAACACGATCAGCGCGAGGAACCCGGGGCCGAAGCCGAGCGCCTTCAGCGTCGCGTATTCGGCCGTGCGTTCGCGCGCGCTCATCGCCATCGCGTTGGCCATCACGGCCATGATGATCAGGATCACGACGTACGACACCAGGCGGATCGCCGCGATGATCTGGTTCGACATCGCGACGAAGCCGAGCTGGAACGCCTGCTCGGTCTCGGTCAGCGTCTCGGCGAGCGAGTTCTTGAACACCGCGTCGACGTTGCGCGCGATCGACGCGCCGTCGTCGGGGTTCGCGACGCCGAGCACGAACACGCCGACCTGGTCGGCCTGCTTCGGCGTGCGCTTGCGCACCGTCTCGTTCAGGTAGTCCCAGTGGAACACCAGTTGGCGCGTGATCGTCGAATCGTCGCGACCGTCGAGAATGCCGCGCACGACGAAATCCCACGTGCCCGGATAGATCGTGCCCTTCAGCGGGATCACGTCGCCGACCTTGAAGCCGAACTGCGTCGCGAGCTGGCGGCCGACGAGGCAGCCGCGGCGGTCGCGGGCGTAGTCGGCGCGCTGCTGCGCCGGCAGGATGAATTCCGGATACAGGTCGAGATAGTTGTCCGACACCGCGAAGCTCGCGAAGAAGTTCTTCGGGTCGCGATAGATGCCGCCGAACCAGTTCGAGCGCACCACGGCCGTCACGCCGTCCACGCCGCGGATGCGGTTCTCGTAGCTGACCGGCAGCGGAAACACCAGCGAGATCGCGTTGCGCGTGACGAGCCTGCCGCTGGATGCGGCCGCCGCGCCCGCGTACCACGCGTCGACGACGGTATGCAGCAGCCCGAACGCGAGCACGGCGATCGTGAGCCCGAGCACGGTCAAGAGCGTGCGCAGCCGGTGCCGCAGCGCGTTGCGCGCGATCAGCTTCAGCACGAACATCGCGCGCGCTCCCGTCGCCGGTCAGCCGGCGTGCCCATCGATCAGCTCTCCTTTTTCCAGATGGACGAGCGAGCGCGCGGCGCCGGCCGCATGCGCGTCGTGCGTCACCATGATGATCGTCTTGCCGAGCTCGGCGTTCATCCGCTGCAGCATCGCGAGCACGTCGGTGGCCGACGCGCGGTCAAGGTCGCCGGTCGGCTCGTCCGCGACGATCAGCACCGGATCGGTGATCAGCGCACGCGCGATCGCGACGCGTTGCTGCTGGCCGCCCGACAGCTCGGACGGGTAATGGCTCGTGCGGTCGCCGAGATTCACCATGTCGAGCACGAGCTCGACGCGTTCGCGCCGCTCGCGGCGCGACAGGGGCGTGAGCATCAGCGGCAGCTCGACGTTCTCGAACGCGGTGAGCACCGGCATCAGGTTGTAGAACTGGAAGATGAAGCCGACGTTCGCCGCGCGCCATTCGGCCAGTTGCGCCTCGGCGAGTTGCGAGATGTCGAGGCCGCCGACCCGCAGTTCGCCGCTGTCGGGCCGGTCGATGCCGGCCACGAGGTTCAGCAGCGTGCTCTTGCCGGAACCCGACGGCCCCATCAGCGCGACGAAGTCGCCTTCGCCAATGTCGAGCGAGATGTCGGTCAGCACGGGCACGATCTGGTTGCCGCGCCGATACGACTTCGCGACGTGGCTGAGCTCGACGAGGGGCGGCGGGGCGTCGTTCACGCGTGCTACTTCTTCGCGACGGTCACGTTCGCGCCGTCCTTCAGCTTCGCGCCCGGCGCGAGCACGACCGTGTCGCCGGGCTTCACGCCGCGCACCGCGACGAGCTCGCCGATCCTCGCGCCCTTCGTCACGGCCACCGCATGCACGGCGTCGTCCTTCACGACGAACACGACCGGCCGGCCGTCGCGTTCGACCACGGCGCTCGCCTGCACGGCGGTCACCGGCTGCCGGTCCTGCGGCGTCGCGGGCTTCGACAGGAATGCGATCTTCGCGCTCATGTCGGGCAGCACGCGCTCGTCGCGGTCGACGAAGCGCACCTTCACGAGCACGGTGGCCTTCGAGCGGTCGACGGTCGGCACGATGCGCGACACGCGGCCCGCGAAGCGCAGGTCGGGCAGCGCGTCGAGCTGGATCTCGCACGGCTGCTCCGCGCGGATCTTCGCGATGTTCGATTCGGCGACGTCGGCCTCGACCTCGAGCGTTTCCATGTCCGCGATCGTCACGACCGCGCCCTTGCTGTCCGACGCGGACGAGAACGGCGTGATGTTGTCGCCGACGTTCGCATGCTTGGCGAGCACGATGCCGTCGAACGGCGCGCGGATCACCGTCTGGTCGACCGCGACCTGCGCGGCCTGCGCGTTCGCTTCGGCCGACACGATCGCGGCCTGGTCGCTATTGAACGTCGCGCGCGCCTTGTTCACGCGCGCCGTGTCGATATCGAGCTGCGCGGCCGGCACCGCGCCCTTCGGCGCGAGCGCGGACGTGCGGCGCAATGCGATCTCGGCGTCCTTCAGTTCGGCCTGCGCGACGCCGAGGTTCGCGCGGGAGACCTGCACCTGCGCGCGGGCCTGGGCTAGCGACGCCTGCACGTCGTTGCTTTCGAGGCGCGCGATGATCTCGTCCTTCTTCACGCGCGTGCCTTCGAGCACGCCGAGCCATTCGACGCGCCCCTGGCCCTTCGACGCGACCGCGGCCTTGCGCTGCGGCACGACGTAGCCGGTCGCATTGAGCTGCGTGTCGTTCTGGTACGGGTAGGCGGACGTGACGGAGGTGGTGTCGACGGTCGGCCGGCCGGTGAGGGCGAGGCCGGCGCCGATCGCGATGACGATCAGCGCGGCGGCGACCGCGTAGCGGGCCCACCGGCGCCGGCGCGGCACCGGTGCGATCGGACGCCGGTCGATTTTCAGTTTGTCCAGATTGTGGTCGGGCAATTTGAGCGCCTCGAGACGGCGGGGTCGTGTGACCGGCCGCGATCCGGTTTCCAGGGAAAGGGACGGATGGACGCCAGTATAAGCGTCGCCCCGGCGCCGCGCGAGCCGGTTTGCGGCGCCGTGCGTCGGCGGTACGTCCGGCCCGCGC
>NZ_JACFYV010000356.1:0-3680 GCF_016759955.1 Burkholderia sp. KCJ3K979 | reverse complement strand
CGGCGCCGCGCCGCGGGACCACGGGCCCTGCCGCGCACGATCGGGCAACGGCCGCTCCGATACATACCCTTATGCGGCGAGGCGATCGTGAACCATTGCTGTCAGCTGAGCATGTCGGGCCCGCGGGATGTCGAACGGCTGGTGAGTGCGCTGCCGTTCATCGCGGTCCGGCACAATCCCGTCGCGCCGTCGCGGCCGCTCGTCTACCTGTCGCAGCAACACGATGCCGCGCTCGTCGATGTGCTCGCGTCGCGCGGCTGGGACGTGTGGCGCGCCAAAACCGTCGCGGACGCGCTGA
Organism: Burkholderia sp. KCJ3K979; assembly: GCF_016759955.1. Lineage (NCBI taxonomy): Bacteria > Pseudomonadati > Pseudomonadota > Betaproteobacteria > Burkholderiales > Burkholderiaceae > Burkholderia > Burkholderia sp. KCJ3K979. Next base: position 3,382 of record NZ_JACFYV010000356.1, on the reverse strand, counting down.
ATTTCGTCAAGGCGAACCGTCCGCATGCGGGCATCGTCGATTTCGGCAGCTTCGCGTCGCCGGACGTCGCGTCGTTCGAGGCACTGCTGCGTGACCCGCGGGTCGGCTGGGTCGCGCTCGCCGACGGCGAGCGACTGCGCAACATCACGATCGCGCGCCTGATCCGCCACTGCTGCTTCGACTACGTGCGCAATGCGGGAGCCTACACGACGATCGGCTATCTCGTCGGCCATGCGTACGGGATGCTGAAGCTCGCGGACGGCGACCCGGCCGCGGAGGCGCCGCCGCCCGGCGGCGCGATGATCGGCGCGTGCGGCGCGATGCGCCGGCTGTTCGCGACGATCCGCAAGGTCGCGAACACCGAGGCGACCGTGTTCATCGCCGGCGAATCCGGCACCGGCAAGGAACTGACGGCGGCGGCGATCCATCGGCAGTCGTCGCGTGCCGACGCACCGTTCGTCGCCGTGAACTGCGCGGCCATCCCGACGACGCTGCTGCAGGCCGAACTGTTCGGCCACGAGCGCGGCGCGTTCACCGGCGCGCACCAGCGCAAGATCGGCCGCATCGAGGCCGCGCACGGCGGCACGCTGTTTCTCGACGAAATCGGCGACATGCCGTTCGAGAGCCAGGCGAGCCTGCTGCGGTTCCTGCAGGAAGGCAAGATCGAGCGGCTCGGCGGGCATGCGTCGATTCCGGTCGACGTGCGGATCGTGTCGGCGACCCACGTCGATCTCGAGGCCGCGATGCAGGCCGGGCGATTCCGCGCCGACCTGTATTACCGCCTGTGCGTGCTGCGGATCGACGAGCCGCCGCTGCGCATGCGCGGCCGCGACATCATGCTGCTCGCCGACGACGTGCTGCGGCGCTATCGCGACGACGGCTCGTACCGGATTCGCGGCTTCACGCCGTGCGCGATCGAGGCGATCCACAACTATCCGTGGCCCGGCAACGTGCGCGAGCTGATCAACCGGATCCGCTTCGCGGTCGTGATGACGAACGGCCCGCTGATCTCGGCCGCCGATCTCGAATTGCGTCCGTATACGTCGCTGCGGCCGCCGACGCTCGCGCAGGCGCGCCGGCAGGCCGAGCGGCACGCGATCGAGGAAACGCTGCTGCGTCACCGCCACCAGCATGCGGACGTCGCGGCGGAGCTCGGCATCTCGCGCGCGACGCTGTACCGTCTGATGATCGCGCACGGGCTGCACAGCTGACGCGCCATGGCGCGCGACCGCTCAAGACCTCGCGGCGGCGGCCGTTAAGACATGAAATGGCCCGGCCGGCACGCGCGCATCGAGGTGCGCGCGACCGGCAGGCGGCGCATCACGTTCATCCGAGGTCATCGTGGCAGAGTGCAGTCACTGCGGCAGGACGTTCCTGCTCGGCGGGCAGTCGATCGACGGGCGCCGCTATTGCGGCCCGGCATGCGCGCACGCGCATCCGGTCGTCGTCGAGGCCGAACGGGTGCCCGACGCGAAGGTCCGGCAGTACGTCGACGACTGGCGCTACGGGCCATGCCCGATCTGCCTGCGAGAAGGGTGGCCGGTCGACGTTCACGCGTCGCATCGCGTCGTGTCGCTCCTGTTCGTCACGCGCTGGGCCACGCGGCGCCACGTGTGCTGCCGCCGCTGCGGGCGCAGGAAGCAGGCGCTCGCGCTGCTCGCATCGGCCACGCTCGGCTGGTGGGGGCTGCCGTGGGGCATCGTGCTGACGCCGATCCAGCTCGCGCGCAACCTGCTGGGCCTCGCCGCGCGCGACCCGGAGGTCGCGACGCAGCAGTTCGAGGAGCTCGTGCGGCGCAAGCTGGCCGCACGCCGGCTCGCGCGCGCGGAGCGCGGCGCCGGCGCCTGATCGCGCTTCGGCGCGTCGTGCGGGCTCAGGCAGGCCGGTCGAAGCCCGAGGCGACCCAGCGTTCGGCGCTGGCCTTGTTGAGCTTGAACCCGGCCGACACCTTCGCGTCGGCCAGCAGCTCGCCATACGGATCGAATGCCTTGAGCTGTGCATACGGCTCGAACTCGTCCGGCACGATGTCGAGCGTCACCGACACATCCTGCCCGGCTTCGTCCTGCACCGTCACTTCCTTGTGCAGCAGCGCGCGCCGCTGCTGTTCGTGCCGCATCAGCACTTCGGTCGCGGTTTTCACGAGCGTGCGGAACGCGTTCGCGTCCATCGGCTTCGGGTTCTTCTTGTCGCGGCCCATGGTCCACGGCCCGACGAGCGCGGGCTCGGACTCGCCGTCCTTGACCATCTCGACGGCCCAGCCGTCGTCGTCTTCGTTCTTGATGATGCGGGCCGTCCAGCCGTTGTCGCGCCAGAGGCCGTCTTCGTGGATGGAGGTGTCGTCGGATTGCAGGTCGGAATCGGTCATGAGGAAAGCGGGCGGTACGGGCAAGCCGGCGAACGGGCGGGGCGCGCGGCCGGCAGCGGCGCGTCGCTCGCCGCCGGCGGGCCGGGGTGGCATGCAAAGGCGCAATTTTACCTGCTGACCGGCCGCGCGGCGCGCGACCCTGGCCGTCGGGCCGATGCCGCTGCAATCGACCGCCGGCCGCCGGGCGTCGGACCGGTGCAAATATCAAACCCGTATTACGTCTGCGGCGGCCAATTCGTACGCCGTCCGATATCGCGTCCTTGCGTACGTTCATAGAATCGACGTTCAGGCTAAAAGTAGCCTGAACGTCCTTTCAACGCCCAACCGGCCGACACCTTTCGCGTGGCGCGGCCGGTGAATTACCAGGAACTGCGCATGAGGAAATTCAATGTTCGCATCGTCGTCGCGTACGACTGGCCGTTGACGCTGGCCGGCATCGAGCAGATCGCAGGCAGCACCTGCGCGATCGAGCTCGTCGCGGTCTACCGGAGCGCGGCCGAACTGGTCGCGTCGCTCGGCGGCGTCGACTGCGACGTCGTGCTGGTCGACTATGCGATTCCCGGCGACGAGCAGATGGACGGCCTCGCGCTGTTCGACTGGCTGCGCCGCATGCGGCCGAACGTCGGGATCGTCGCGCTGGTCGCCAACGAGAATCCGCTGATCTTCCGCTCGATCCTGGGGATTGGCCACGTGAGCGTCGTCAGCAAGCTCGACGAGGTCGGCCACATCGTCACGGCGATCCATTCGAGTTACAGCGGCGGCGCCTATCTGTCGCCGTCCGTCCGGCGCGCGGTCGATGCGCTCGGCACGCGCGGCGACCCGCCCGTGAAGCTGTCGGCGCGCGAGATAGAGGTGATTCGACTGTATCTGTCGGGCGTGCCGATCAAGACGATCGCACAGCGCCTGAGCAAGGGCAAGCAGACGGTCAGCGCGCAGAAGATCAGCGCGATGAAGAAGCTCGGCGCGAACAACGACGTCGAGCTGATTCAGCGCGCGGCGGGGCTGGGGCTCGGGAGC
>NZ_JACFYV010000355.1:0-3742 GCF_016759955.1 Burkholderia sp. KCJ3K979 | reverse complement strand
AGCACGGCAACCGTGCGTTTTGTACTCAGTCACGGGCTCCAACACCCAAGCGCGGGGCAAACTGCACGGTCTCGTCTGGCTACCACCAGACTTTACCGTACTGGTCAGTACTGAACATACAAGCGCGACCGGCTCACGAGCGCACTGATCACGACGACCTGAGGAGAGTGATCACATGAATTCCATCCGGTACATCGGACGGTACGCAGCCGCCGCAGTCGTTGCGCTCGCAACGATCGGCAGCGCGCACGCGGCGGGCTGCATGAAGGGCGCGGTGGTAGGCGGTGTGGCCGGCCACTACGCGGGGCATCACGCGGTGGTCGGCGCGGTCGGCGGCTGTATCGTCGGCCATCACATGGCGAAGAAGCACGCGCAAGAGCAGGCCGCGCAGCACAGGGCCGCCGCGCAGGGCATGCAGCCGGCGCAGTAAGCGACCTCGTCACCGGGGCGATGCGGTCGCGTCGCTCCGGTGCTTCGTTCCCGCGTTCATGCACGCACCGAATTGATCCGACGAATGCGTGCCGCACGCATCGTTACGATCATTTACAACGTCGTGCGGCACGCATTTCGCGCGTTCATAAAATGCAGTCACACAAACGCGCTCCAGGGAGCACACGATGAAACAGCAACGATATCTGTCCGTCCTGACGGCCGCGCTGCTCGCGCTCGGCTCGGTATCCGCCCATGCGGCGGCCGGCGGCAATGGCGGGGGCAACGGCGGCGGTCATGGCGCTGGCGGCTCGGGCGGCAACGCGGGCGGGATGTCCGGCGGCCACATGAGCGGCCAGGCGCTGAGCAACTCGAACGGCATGCACGCGGGCGATCGCGACAAGGGCCTCGCGCGCGCGGCCGACCGTTCCGATACGATCGCCGACCGTGCCGGCACGCAGCCGGGCCGGGGTCACACGCACGCGCATGGCCATACCGCGCATGCGTCGACGTCCACGCATCATTCGCATCGGAATGCATTCGGCCGCACGCTGTAAGCACGGCCGGCGAATGCAGGAGAAGGGCGCTTCGGCGCCCTTTTTCATGGTGAAAACGCAACGAGGCTGCCGACCGGAAACATCATGCCGACCCGATTTGCAACCAGCCGTAACTGCGTCGCCCGCCCGCGAGAATACGGATGGCTTTCATGCGAATGACAGGATGAAAACCGGCCGGAGCAAACAGGCGCCGCGGGCACTCGGCACGATCGATAGAGGCCCGGCCACGCCGATAAAAAAGGGCGGCTCGTCGCCGCCCTTCGTCTTACCGCCCCGCGCCCGCCGTCGGCGCTGCAGGTTCGAATAACGCATCGGCCTGCGTGACCCGCACGAAGCGCGCCGCGCCGTCGCCATCGACCAGCGCGCGGAAATGCGCTTCGCCGCACGCGAGCTTCGCGCGCTCGTGCTCGCTCGGCACGTGGCCGTCGGCATTCGGCGTATCGACGACGAAGTACAGCCGCTCGCCGCCGTCCTGTTCCGCGAGCACGGCCCAGTCGGGGTGATAGCTGCCGAGCGGCGTCTGCACGCGGAACCACGCCGGCAGCTTCGCGTACAGCTTCACGCCGTCGTGCGCTTCGAGCGCATCGGCGAACGCGCGCTCCGCATCCGTCTCGCACACGACCGCTTCGTGGATCGACTTGCGCGCATCCGGCCGCAGGTTGCGCAGATAGCCGGTCAGCGCTTCGCTCTCGAACGATTCGAGCGCATGCACGTGGCGCTCGCCGAGCTTGCGGTACGCGATGCCCGCGACGAGCGCGAGCCGCTTGCAGCGGTTGATCGCGTCGGCCGCGACCGCGATGAACTGCTGCGGATTCACGCGGAAATCGTCGAGCCGGCCGCTGTCGGCGAGGATCGTCGCAAGCGAACGGCGCGTGAGCTGCGTGCGGTCCTGCAGCTCGGTGAGCAGGTCGGGCAGCGGCAACTCGCCTTCGTCGAGCAGCACGGTGCCGGCGCCGGCCACCTCGATCGCCTCGATGCCGGCCTTGCCGATGTCGATCTCGGCCTTGCGCCACTGCAGCCGCGCCCGTGCGATGTCTGGCGCATCGCGTAACGCGGCCGTGCAGTCGCGCACCAGCTTCGCGTTGTCGAATTCGACGCGGTACACGGTGCGATGACGGATGCGATCCCACAGCGCGCGGAAATCCTCGCCGAACACGACGGCCTTGCCCGATGCATCGCGCCGCAATGCGATCGCGCGGCGCTCGTCGGCATTGCGCACCGCGAAGCGGCCCGACAGCTTGCGCAGCGTCGCGACGATCGGCGCACGCAGCCGTTCGAACGCATCCGGCAGCACGAGCGCGCTCTGGCGCAGCGCATCCTTCAGCCGATCGAGCACCTTGCCCTGTGCGTCGACGTAGCCCTGCTCGTGCAGGTGATTCCACAGCACGCGCGACAGCTCGATGCCGAGCGCGTGCGCGGGGCCGCCGTCTTCCTGCACCGGCAGCGCCGCGAACTGGTGTTCCTCGACGATCCCGAAACGGATGCCCGTATCGGCCTCGATTTCTTTCTGCAGGTTTTCCGCGAACGACTCGTAGCGCTCGGTCGCGATCACGGTGAGCGTGTTCACGCCCGGGTCGCGCACGCGTTCACCGTCCTGATCGACCGCGAGGCGCAGCCCGCGGCCGAGCGTCTGGCGGCGCTCGCGTTCGGTCTGGATGTCGCGCAGCGTGCAGATCTGGAACACGTTCGGGTTGTCCCAGCCTTCCTTCAGCGCCGAGTGCGAGAAGATGAACTTCAGCGGCGTGTCGAACGACAGCAGCGCTTCCTTCTCGCGCATGATCAGGCCGTACGCGCGCTCCGCGTTCTCGCGGGCCGCCGCGCTGCTCTCGCTCGTGTCGGTCCAGCCGCCCTTGCGGTCGATCGAGAAGTAGCCGTTGTGCGCACGCTCGACTTCCAGCGCGACGTCGACGCCGTCGAACAGCGCACGGTAGGCCGGCACACGGGCCGCGCGCGCATATTCCTCTTCGAAGATCAGCGCGTAGTCGCCCTTCACCGGCATGCCGTTCTCGTCGTAGCGGCGATAGCGCTCGACCGAGTCGACGAAGAACAGCGACAGCACCTTCACGCCGCGCTCGGCGAGGCGTAATTCCTTGTCGAGATGCTCGCGGATCGTGCGGCGGATCATCTCGCGCTGCACGGCCAGCGTGTCGATGTCGCCGAACGCCTCGCCGAGCGACAGGAACGCCTCGCCTTCCGGATGGCGCAGCTCCACGTATTCGGCGCCCTTGACCGCATGCACTTCGCCGATCCGCAGCCCCGCGTACAGTGCGCGCTTGGTCAGGCGCTCGAGATCGTCGCCGTCGGTCGCCGACACGATCTGGCGCTTCACGCCGGCCGCGGTCGCGACATCGAGCTCGATGCGCGCGCTGATCGCGCCGCGCCGGTTCGACACGCCGACGAGCCGCACGTACGGCTTGTTGTGCGCATCCTCGACGATCGCCGACGCGATCTCGATCTGCTTGACGAGCTTGCGCTCGTACGCGTCGACCGCGTCGAGCCGGTACACCATGTGATGGCGGTCGACGTGGGTGGCCGAATAGCGCAGCGTGCAGAGCGGCGCCATCGCGGCGAGCGCTTCGCGCCCGCGCCCTTCGAGGCCGCCGTCGACGCTTTGCGGCTCGTCGACGATCACGATCGGCCGCGTCGCGCGGATCAGGTCGATCGGCTTCTCGCCGCCGGTCTTCTCGCTGTCCTTGTAGAGGTTGTTGATCTCTTTCTTGTTGATCGCGGCGACCGTCATCACCATGATCTGGATC
>NZ_JACFYV010000354.1:0-3785 GCF_016759955.1 Burkholderia sp. KCJ3K979 | reverse complement strand
GCGCTGTGGACGGCCGCGGCCGTCCACAGCGCGCGGCGATACGCGCGGGCGACGGTGTCGTCCGGCGCGTCGGGCCAGTCGTCGGCGAGACGCGGGCCGTCGGGCGCATCGGGAAACGCGATCGGCGCGCCGATGCGGCGCAGCAGCCGGTGTTCGTCCGCGAACCACGGCGCGCGCAGGTCCCACCAGCGCACCGATGAAAACACCGCGTCGAACCCGGCGGCTTCGAGTTGCGCGAGCGCGTCACGTGCATGGCCGGGCACCCCGGCGAGCACCGCGACGTCCGGGCGCGCACGGCGCAGCGCCGCGCGCCAGCCCGGCCACCAGTCGGCCGGCAGGTGATGCGGCGCGTCGATCAGGAAGCCGGCCGCGCCCGCGTCGGCGTACGTCGCGAGATGCCCGCACCACCACGCGGACAGCGCGTCGCGCACGGCTTCGTCGGCGGTGTTCGCATGCGCGATATCCAATGCGTGCGCGGTGCCGCGCGGATCGATCAGCGCGTCGTCGTGCGTGCGCTCGACGTACCAGTCAGGGTGCTCGGTGCGCAGCGGGTTGTCGCGCGCGATGCGGTCGGGCACGACTTCGAGCAGCAGGCGCAGCCCGTGGCCCTTCGCCAGTTGCGCGAGCCGCGAGAAGGTTTCGAGCGCGCTCGCGCGGGTCTCGAACGACTGGGCCGGCCGCCGGAAATCGGCGACGTGGCGCGGAAAGCCGGCCACGCTCGCGGCCCAGAACGCGCCGACCAGCACGTGATCGAAGCCCATCCCCGCGATGTGCGCGAAGGTTTGCGGCCACGCGTCGAGCGGCCCGACGAGGCGGGCGTCGCAGAAGTAGAGGTGCGGAGCGAACGGTGGTGTGGAGTCCATGGCGGGGCGTGAGCAGGTGGCGCGAGCGGTAAAGCCGGTGCGTCGCAACCTGCGTGCCTGCCGCGCGAACGTCAGCGGGACGGGGGCGTGGAGGGGAAGGCGGTTTGAAAGGGCCTGTCGTTTTTACATGAGCGCCAGGCCCACGTATGTACTACATGCGCGGTATGGAGCGAATATCCGAACTGTCGCCCGTCGCGGCATCATCGTCCGTCGTCGGAATCGGCACACCCGGGTCATACCGCACCACCGCGCCATGTTCGATCCGGTGCGGGAACGGCGGCGGCTCGTCCACCTGGTCGCCGAAGCGCGCACGCACGAACGCGCGCAGCAGCGCCTCGCGTGCCGTGTGGCCATGCGCGCCGCAGGTCGACGGGCCGTCGACGAACGTCGCGTCGCATTCGACCTCGTCGCCGTGGCGGGCGATCCGCAGGTCCTCCACGCGATCGAGCACCGCGCCCGCGTCGGCCCATGACGCCGACGGCGCGAACGGTGCGTCGAGATGCCGGAACGCGTCGCACGCGGCCGTCACGACGACGGTCGGCGCGACCGCCGTGAAGCGCAGCGTGTCTTCGTCATCGGCGCACAACGCGCGTGCGCACCAGTAGTCGAGATCCTTTCCGTCGAGTGCGTCGGTTCGCATGGGCTGCCTCCGTTCGATCGAAAAACGCGTCAGCGCGCAAGCGCCGTGCCCGTCGCGGGCGTCGAACGCATCCGCGCCACCAGCGGGTAGTGGTCCGACGCGTGCCGCGCCCGCGCGCTGCGGTGCACGACCACGTCGACCAGCAGCTCGCCCGGATGAATCCAGATCCGGTCCAGCGAGAACACCGGGCACACGGTCGGGAAGGTGCGCGGCGCCGGCGCACGGCGGAACCGCGTGACGAGCGCCTGCAGCGCGCGGCCGCGCACGAACCATTCGTTGATGTCGCCGAGCAGGATCACCGGCATCGCGCCCGTATCGAATGCCGCGAGCAGCCGCTGCACCTGCGCGCTGCGTTCGCTGGCCGACAGCCCGAGATGGGTCGCGACCACGCGGATCGGGCCCGTGCTGCAGTCGATGTCGGCGTCGAGCGCGCCGCGCGGCTCGCGCGGATGGAACGACAGGTCGAGCGTGCGCGCCGCGCGGATCGGGCAGCGCGACAGCACCGCGTTGCCGTAGCGGCGCTCGGGCGTGTCGATCGTCGGGCCGGCCACCGCGTGCATGCCGGTCGCGTCGCGCAGGTGCGCGAGCACGTCCGGCGCGCGCGTGCCGCCGAGCGGCACTTCCTGCAGCGCGATCACGTCCGCGTCGAGTTCGTCGATCACGGCCGCGATCCGGTCGACCGCACGCGCCGGCCACGCACCGTAGCCGCCGTGGATGTTGTAGGTCGCGATCCGCAGGTCGCGCCCGCCCGGCGCGGCGGCGGGCGCCGCGTCGGCGGTGACGACGTGCGGCGCCGGGGCCGGTTGTTGGCTCAGCGCCATCGTCGCAGCATCCTCACGAGCAGGACCGACACGCCGACCAGCGCGAGGCCGATCGCCGCGAGCCACGCGAACGCACCGGGCCCCGGATGGCTGAGCGCCGCGGTCAGCTGGTGCGCGAACGTGACGGTCAGCACGATGCCGGGCAGCATCCCGAGCGCGGTGCCGATCAGATAGTCGCGCAGCCCGATGTGCGACGCGCCGGCGACGAGGTTCACGACGGTGAACGGCGCGATCGGCAGCAGCCGCAGCACGGCCATCGCCACCACGCCGCGCCGGCCGATGTGCTCGCTCAGCCGGTTCGCGCGCGGGCCGGCGAGCCGGCGCACCGCGTCGCGCCCGAGCCAGCGGCCGAGCGCGTAGGTCGCGGCGGCGGCCGCCATCGAGCCGACGCCCGCATACGCGAAGCCCGGCCACGCGCCGAACACGAGCCCCGTCGCGGCGATCAGCAGCGTGATCGGCACCGCGCAGGTCGCCGCCACCACGTAGGCCGCGAGCAGCAGCACCGGCGCGGCCGGCAGCCGCGCGATGCCGGCCACCGCGTGCGACAGCGACGCGACGTTCAGGTGTGCGCCCAGCGGCGTGAAGCGCCACGCGAGCGCCAGCGCGGCGATCGCGAGCACGATCGCGCCCAGCACGAAAAAGCGCGCGGTGAGCGAGCGGTGCTGTTCGTGCGGCACGAATTCGCGGACGAACCGGTCGGGCTCGATCGGCTGCTCGGGGTCGAGCCGCGCGCTGACCGGCACGAGCGCCTCGAATTGCGGCGACACGGCCGGATCGAGCGTGCGCAGCGTGCGGCCAGGCTTCGCGCGCAGCCGGTCGAGTACGACGTTCGGCCGTTCCCCACACGCGAACGCTTCGGCCACAGCCGCAGGCGTCGTGCCGAGATGCTCGGCCAGCAGCCGCTCGCGCATGCCGGCGATCGCGCCGCGGATGCGCGGATCACCGGCCGCGACGAGCGCGATGCAGCATTCGGTATCGAGCACCATCGAGCGGTTATTGAGGTTCGCGCTGCCGATCACGATGCATTCGTCGTCGACGATCGCGATCTTGCTGTGCACGTTCACGCACCCGTCGCCGAGCCCGTCGACGTGCGGATACAGCAGCCGGTAGCGGTCGAAGCGGTCGGCCGACGCGAGCGTCGCGTGCAGCCGCGCGCGCAGCACGCCCATCGTCGCTTCCTGCAGCCAGCCGCTCTGCACGCGCGGCGCGACGACGGTGACGTCCGGCCCGTCTGTATCGGCGAGGCGCGCGGACAACGATTCGCGCACCACCGCCGCGGTGAAATACTGGTTTTCGACATACAGGTGCCGCTGCGCGGCGCGGATCGTGTCCTCGACCAGCGCGCGCACCTGCCGCACCGGTTCACGCCCGCCGTGGCGCGGCGCCGTATAGGCGATGCCGAGCTGCACGTCGTGCACGTCGACGCGCGCCTCGCGCGGCCACGGATCGTCGTCGTCGGGC
>NZ_JACFYV010000353.1:0-3800 GCF_016759955.1 Burkholderia sp. KCJ3K979 | reverse complement strand
GTCTTCGTTGGTCACGTCCATCGCGACGCCGATCGCCTTGCCGCCTGCCTTGTTGATCTCGTCGGCGACCGCGTTCGCGCCGTCCTGGTTCAGGTCGGCGATCGCGACGGCCGCGCCGGCCTTGGCCAGCTCGAGTGCGATTTCCTTGCCGATGCCGCTCGCGGCGCCCGTGACGACTGCGGTCTTGCCGCTCAGATCTGCTGCCATGTCCGTCTCCTTCCGTTATCGGATCGTGAAACACGCACCCGCCGCATCCGCGTTCATCGCGAAATCGCATCAGCGTGCCAGCCGTCATTGTGCACGATCGGCCCCGCCGTTCGTGCACAAAACGTCTAAGCTTAAGGTCGGTTCCGTTCAGCAGGAGAGTCTCATGCACTATCGACGGCTAGGCCGCTCCGGCCTGCAGATCAGCGAGCTTTCACTCGGTTCGTGGGTGACGTACGGCAACCAGGTCGACCAGCGGGTCGCGCGCGAATGCCTCGCCGCGGCACGTGATGCAGGCGTCAATTTCTTCGACAACGCCGAGGTCTACGCCGGCGGCAAATCCGAGGAAATCATGGGCCATGCGCTTAAGTCGCTCGACTGGCCGCGCGTCAGTTATATCGTGTCCACGAAGTTCTTCTGGGGGCTCGCAGAAGCCCCGAACCAGTATCACACGCTGAACCGGAAATACCTGCTGAACGCAATCGACGGCTCGCTGCGCCGGCTACAGCTCGACTATGTCGACCTCGCCTATTGCCATCGCCCCGATCCGCATACGCCGATCGAGGAAACCGTCTGGGCGATGAGCGACATGATCGTGCGCGGCAAGGCGCTGTACTGGGGCACGTCGGAATGGAGCGCCGACGAAATCCGCGCGGCATGCGAGATTGCCGAGCGGCATCATCTCCACAAGCCGGTCGTCGAACAACCGCAGTACAACCTGTTTCACCGCACCCGGGTCGAACAGGAATATGCGCGGCTCTACGACGATTACGGTCTCGGGCTCACGACCTGGAGCCCGTTGGCGTCGGGCCTGCTCACCGGCAAGTACCGCAACGGCGTGCCGGCCGGCAGCCGCGCGCAGTTGCAAGGCTACGACTGGATGCGCGAACGCCTGACCGATCGGGCCGCCAACGACATCGTCGAACGGCTCGGCGAAATTGCGGCCGAATTCGGCTGCAGCACCGGCCAGTTGGCAATCGCGTGGGTGCTCGCGAACCCGCGCGTGAGTTCGGTCATCACGGGTGCATCGCGGGTCGACCAGATCGGCGACAACATGCGCGCGCTCGAGGTTGCCGCGAAGCTGACGCCGGACGTGAAGCAGCGCATCGAGGCGGTGGTCGGCGATGCATACGAGTAAGGCGACTCACGGCCACTCGCGTACAATACGCGGCCGCATCGGCGCCCGGCCTGACGGCCGCGCACGATCGACCGTTTTCATCGATTCACCTTTCGTTTCAGGCAGCCAGCCATGCTCAGTTATCGTCACGGTTTTCACGCAGGCAACCACGCGGACGTGCTCAAGCACGCCGTCGTCGTCCAGCTGCTGCGCTACCTGAACAAGAAAGACAAATCGTACTGGTACATCGATACGCACGCAGGCGCCGGCGTGTACTCGCTGCGCGACGGTTATGCAGCGAAGACGTCGGAATTCGATACCGGCATCGGCCGACTGTGGAACGAAAAGAACCTGCCGGAGGCACTGGGCGACTATGTGGACGAAGTCCGCGCGCTGAACGACGACGGCGAACTGCATTTCTACCCGGGCTCCCCGTACATCGCATGGCGGTCGATGCGCGAGCAGGACCGGATGCGCCTGTTCGAAATGCATACGACGGAAATCGATGTGCTGCGCCACAATTTCCGCGATGCCGGGCGACGCGCGATGATCTTCGCCGGCGACGGCTTCGAAGGTATCAAGGCGCTGCTGCCGCCGCCGCCGCGACGTGCACTCGTGCTGATCGATCCGTCCTACGAGGACAAGAAGGATTACGCGCGCACGGCGAGCTGCGTGACGGAATGCCTGAAGCGTTTCTCGACCGGCTGCTATGCCATCTGGTATCCGCAGGTCACGCGGACGGAATCACAGCGCTTTCCCGAGCAGTTGAAGCGTCTGCAGCCGAACAACTGGCTGCACCTGACGCTGACGGTGTCGAATCCGCCGACCGACGGACTGGGTCTCTACGGCAGCGGGATGTTCATCCTGAATCCGCCGTATACGCTCGCCCAGAGCATGAAAGAGGTCCTGCCCTATCTGGTCGAGAAGCTGGGACAGGATAGCGGCGCCCGCTTTCAAATCGAGCACCGCGGCAACTGATCGGGCGACTGGTCGTTACGGCTGCGGTCTCGGCGCGAGCCTGGGCTGGTTGGCCGGCTGCCCGCCCCACGCGGGAACATTGATATATGGCGCGACGAACAGCGGAACCGACGTGTTCGGCGCCTGCCCGGCTGGCGCCCGCATGCCTGCCGGCTCGACGATCGGCTCGGAAGACAACGGCGCCGTCTGCAATACCAACCCGCCCTTGCCGTCCTGGATACCGCGCTGTGTATCAAGAACGAGCGGCTTGGTCGACGTCGCGGCACCGGCCGCGAGGCCATGGGCGAGCACGACCGCACCCAGAACGAGACGCGCGCGGGCACTGCGACGCACATCGACACACAAACGCATGATCGGGACCTTCAGGATGAAAAGCAGGTCCATACCATAGCGCTGCACCGACGATTTCGCCAGAGCCGGTGCACAAAAAAACAAAGCCCCGTCAATACGGGGCTTGCTTATCGTTCGGTGCCGCGCGGCACCTGACGGTGACTCCGATTACAGCGAGTAGCCGTTGGTTTCGAGCGAGCGGATGCGGCTCTCGAGCTGGACGATGTCCGACGACGTGGCGAGGTAAGCCTCACGGCGTTCACGTTCTGCGGATTCGAACCAGTTGCTCAGCTTTTCGACGATGTAGGCGATCATGACGTTCTCCAAGGAAGAGGGACCCCTGGTGAATCGAGATTCAGGGATTTCCCGTATAGGGTTATCCCGAATTATAGCGACGCCGCACCAAGATGCTAGTGAAATCCTTGCATGGCACCCATTCCATTTTGGAATGTTGGCATGCGAACCGCATCTAACTCATTGATTTATATAGATGTTGGGTCGAAGCCTGTTTTGAGGCGCGAGAGCGCGCACTAATTTGGGTCGCCGATAGGGTCAGCCAAGCGCGCCAAAATCGGGCATTCGGGCCGACCGTCACCATGACAGTGCGCGGCCAGATCGACCAGCGTGTCGCGCATGTCGCTCAATTCGGCGATACGTCTGTCGAGTTCGGCCACGTGCTCGAGAGCAATCGATTTCACTTCAGCGCTGGCGCGTGAGCGATCCTGCCAGAGCATCAGCAGCTTGCGAATGTCTTCGACGAGAAAGCCAAGTCGTCGCGCCTGACGGATGAACCGCAGGATATGGATTTCGTCTGACCCATAGATTCGGTAGCCGGCATCGGTCCGTTTGCTGGGCGCAAGAAGACCGACCTGTTCGTAGTACCGGATCATTTTTGCACTGACGCCGGATTCGCGCGACGCGTCGCCGATATTCATTCCCCGCCCTCTTCATGAAGCCCTGGTTTCGAACGCGAACGTCGACGATACCCTCATCGACGACTGTTCGATCGTATCAAATCGCGTGGTTTCGTTCCGGGGAAGGCTTGGCAGAAGGAGCGCAGGCGGTTTGATCTGGCGTGCGTAACGGCGGGTTATGAGGGCGCTTCGCCACATACTTTTATGGCGCCGAAATGCAAAAACCCCCGCCTTTCGGGCGGGGGTTCTTGGCTTGA
>NZ_JACFYV010000352.1:0-3811 GCF_016759955.1 Burkholderia sp. KCJ3K979 | reverse complement strand
AGGCTCCCCTCAAGCCAGAAACCCCCGCCCGACCAGGCGGGGGTTTTTGCATTTCGGCGGCGGAAATGCGCGCGGAGTACTCGGCATGGATGCTTGTCGTGCCGCATGCGCTGGTGCTTGTTATGCCGTCGAATGCCGAGAGAGCGGAATGCAACTTTTCGTCTGTTGTGGCGGTTGTTGAAGTTACTTGCAACGCCGCTGCGGACCATCTGCATCAAGGCTCGCGCCGAAGTGCCTCACGCCGAGCCATCACCAGACAACAGAGCGGCGCAAAGGGGCCAGCGCTGAGCGTTCCAGCTCCTCGTCCTCTTCTTGGGCAGCTGCACCATAGGGCTGCTCTCGCCAGTTCAGCGCGCTGTAGTCGGGCGTGATGATGACCCTTCGGGAGTCAAAGTTGAACCGAAGATAGACGCGATCACCCGGCTTGAATCCGAACATCTCGAAATGCGCGTCGATGGCGCGCATCCATGGCATGTACGGTTGGCCTTCCTGGGGAAGGTCAGGCTTGTTGTCGAGCGTCAGCTCAACCTCGGGATACCGGGATACTGTTTGAGCTTCTTGGGACGTGACTTACTATTGGCGTTAGCCATCCTCCGACTCCGGTAACGAGTTGGTTGTGGTCAGCGGGTCGTATGGGTGGCAGCCCATGCGGCCCGCGCTTTTTTGCGGTGATGCAGTTCGAGTTTAAGCGAAGAAAGGCGCTTGATGAGACCAATACGTGCAAACTAGCCGGACGGTAGAGGATGCATCAGTCATCTCGAATTTTGTGCTGCCGAGCAGTGAGGAAGGAGGTTGTGGTTGGCGAAATCGTCGACGAGTGACGCTGAGGATTGCGTGTCGTCGTTGAAGCGGATGTTCGATCAATTTGTGTGCGAGCGTCGGAATCAACGCATTACACGAGCGCCGCTGAAAGAGCACAGGGCAGCAGCGGTACGACTCTTCGATACGAGTCTGGATACTTTGCGCAGGACCTCCGAGAGTACGCCAACGAGAGTTCAGTCGAAGTCTCAACGCAGTTCGTTCGGCTGCGAATTCAATTGGTGTCATCGTTCCATGCGGACCTGTGCAACCAGTAGCGGCACGCTACCGTGAGCCTGATTGCTCGTTCCACGCGGAAGGACCAAGCGCGTAGAAAACCCTAGATCTTGGGAGATGCATAGGTCATAATGTCCGCAAAGTTTCCCAGCGAACATGAGCATGACATACGCCCAACCTCTCGAACTGCTTAAGCAGGCACGCACCAGATACACGCAACGCGAAATTGCCGAGTATATTGGCAAGGACGCCAAGACCGTAAGACGTTGGGAAAAGGGCGAGACACCGTGCCCCGCCATGCTGGAACACGCGCTGCGCGACATGCTGCAACAGCCAATTCAGGGAACAACTGGGAGCGAGGATAACAGTTTTCGATTCATCGATCTGTTTGCAGGTATTGGCGGCATTCGTCTTGGCTTTGAGTCTCACGGCGGCGAATGTGTTTTTACAAGTGAATGGAACGATTTCTCGAAGAAAACATATATCGAGAATTTTGGCGAAAATCATCCCTTTATCGGCGACATCGTCCCATTCTCTGCTGAAGACGTACCTGCTCACGATGTGCTGCTTGGCGGATTTCCGTGTCAGCC
This sequence comes from Burkholderia sp. KCJ3K979, assembly GCF_016759955.1. Taxonomy (NCBI): domain Bacteria; kingdom Pseudomonadati; phylum Pseudomonadota; class Betaproteobacteria; order Burkholderiales; family Burkholderiaceae; genus Burkholderia; species Burkholderia sp. KCJ3K979. The sequence goes on along the minus strand of NZ_JACFYV010000352.1, from coordinate 2,186 downwards.
ATTTAGTATCGCTGGAGTGAGCAAAAAAAATTCACTTGGGCGGCCGCATGGATTTGAATGCACGACGCAAGGAACCCTTTTCTTTGATGTGGCTCGAATTATTGCCGCAAAGCGGCCAAAGGCGTTTTTGCTGGAAAATGTAAAAAATCTGTTGTCTCATGATAAAGGAAATACGTTCGACGTTATCCTTCAGACGCTGCGGGATGAGCTTAAATACGATGTGCATTATCGTATTATTGACGGTCAACATTTCACTCCTCAGCATCGAGAGCGAATTATTATTGTTGGTTTCCGTGAGAAAACTGATTTTTCATGGGATGACTTGAAGCTGCCTACTGAGGGGCCGCGACTGAGCTCTATTTTGCATAAGACTGATGGTAGCGAACCTGTCTTGCCATGGGACGGTGATCGCTTTTTCGATCACGAAAGGCAGGCCGTGCAGTCCAAATATACACTGACACCTAAGCTTTGGGAGTATCTGCAGGCCTATGCGGAAAAGCATCGTGCTGCAGGCAATGGTTTTGGTTTCGGCCTTGCGTATCCAGACAGCGTTACGCGTACGCTGTCGGCCCGCTATCACAAAGACGGTTCGGAAATACTTGTTTGGCAAGGGAAAAATAAACGTCCACGTCGTCTAACCCCGCGAGAATGCGCACGCTTAATGGGATTCCCTGATGCATTTAGAATTCCTGTAAGCGATACGCAGGCGTATCGCCAGTACGGAAATAGTGTAGTTATGCCAGTCATGCGGGAAGTTGCCAGAATCATGGTTCCACATATTCGATCGATAATCGAACGAGATCGTACTGGCATCACGCAGCCTTCTCTTTTTAGTTGATTGCATGGTGGACACGGTCGATGCTGCAACCCGTAGCCGGATGATGTCCGGTATACGGGGCTGTAATACTAAGCCAGAAATTCTGGTACGCAGTCTTTTACACCGGAAGGGGTATCGATTTCGGCTGCATGTAAGTGAATTACCAGGAAAGCCAGATATTGTCCTTCCGCGCTATCATGCAGTCATTCTTGTGCACGGGTGTTTCTGGCATGGCCATGATTGCGCATTGTTTAAGTGGCCGCGAACTCGCACCGAGTTTTGGTCCCAGAAAATCCAGAAAAATAAGCAAAATGATGAGAAAGTGCAGGGGATGCTTCTCACGATGGGTTGGCGTGTTGCAGTAGTTTGGGAGTGCGCGCTCAAAGGGCGGGGAAAGCTAGAATTCGACACGATCGTCAACCGATTGGTAATTTGGTTGCAACACGAAGAACAACGGCTGGAAGTGCGAGGACAAGGAATAAGTCCATAGATCACGCTTCCATGGGTATATGCGGGGAAAATACAGACATGGAACTTATCAATTCGGTTCGCTTAACCGGAGTGCCTAAGACGGACGAACACTTTGGCAGCCTTCTGTTTTCTGATAAGCACACGACAATTGAGGGAAATGCTGCGGAGGCGTTTACTGAGAAGCGGCTAGTGCGTCCTGCCTTCGGAAGCGCGTTGTCATCAGTGGGATGGTGGTTTCATCGATCCAAGGATGACGGATATGGTGTTTCGGCGGTTTCTTGTATCGATCCTGTGAGCTTGCGGACGGAAGAGCCGATTGAGCATGCCCTTGCTAAACGGATGCAGAAGGTCATCCCTGATTTTCATTGGATATTCTTTGATGGTGAGGGCTATGTTTCTCGCCATGTTGGAGGAGACTCGATTTCGCGCGTGCGGAATCGTCTTAAATGCAGGTTGATGGAAAATGCGGCAGGACCACAAGAGCGTGATCCACAGCGCCTGCAAATGGCTATCAAATACCTGCGCGATGAGGATGTTCTTCGTGCTTTTTCAATTCAGCGGCTATACGCAAACTTCTTTTCGCCTTTTAAATGGATTTGGGACATTGATGGTTTGCTGTGGTATAAAAACACTCTCGTCGCATTTGATTATAAATTCAAGTATCCGGCGAGGAATGGTGAGATTGGTGTGAACGGTGGGATGGCTGATGTTTATCAATTTCTCGATAAACGCAATGTTTTGGTTGTTTATCTTCTCTTGAAGAAAGTCAATGATAAAAATTTATCACCAGTTGTATTTCTGGATGGCGGCGATCAAAGGTGGTTTGCGTGTGATGCGTCAGGTTTTCACGCAGATAATAATCATTTGAATAATATCGAGGGAACCGGGTATCGAGGGG
>NZ_JACFYV010000351.1:0-3818 GCF_016759955.1 Burkholderia sp. KCJ3K979 | reverse complement strand
GCGCAGCGCGGAGCGGTGGTGGCGTAGTCGCGACGCGGCGCGCGGCCTGAAGGCGGGCAGCGCGCGACACCGCGTGCGCCGGATGAAGCAATGAAAAAAGCCGCTGTTTCTTTCGAAACAGCGGCTTTTCGCATTTGGTGGCGAATCAGGGATTCGAACCCCGGACCTGCGGATTATGATTCCGTCGCTCTAACCGACTGAGCTAATTCGCCGTGAAGACTTGAATTATGTCGATCGGCCCGTCAGCTGTCAATACCTTTTTCCATCTTTCCCGAAAAAAGTTGCCGGCTGCCCGTGCCGACCTCCATCGCGGGCGGGGGCCGGTCACCGGAAGGAGATCCTCCGCTGGCCATTCCCGCCGCGCCCTCGACATCAATCCTGCGCGTAGATGTCCGAGTCCTTCGTCTCCTTGACGAACAGCAGGCCGATCACGAACGTGGCCAGCGCGATCACGATCGGATACCAGAGCCCCGAGTAGATGTTGCCCTTCGCCGCGACGATCGCGAACGCGGTCGCCGGCAGGAAGCCGCCGAACCAGCCGTTGCCGATGTGATAGGGCAGCGACATCGACGTGTAGCGGATCCGCGTCGGGAACATCTCGACCAGCATCGCGGCGATCGGGCCGTAGACCATCGTCACGAAGATCACGAGGATCGTCAGGATCACGATCGTCATCGGCCAGTTGAGTTGCGCCGGGTCGGCCTTCGCCGGGTAGCCGGCCCCCTTCAGCGTCGACGCGAGGGTCTTGTCGAACGCCGCGCCCTGCGCCTTCGCGTCGGCCGCCTTGCCGTCGTAGGTCTGGATCACCGTGTCGCCGACCTTGATTTCGGCCTGCGTGCCGGCCGGCGCCGCGACGTTCTCGTAGTTCAGGCCGGCCTTCGCGAGCGCGCTCTTCGCGATGTCGCACGAGGTGGTGAACTTCGACGTGCCGACCGGGTTGAACTGGAACGAGCAGGTGGCCGGATCGGCGAGGACCGTGATCGGCGCCTTCTGCGTCGCGAGTTCGAGCTGCGGGTTCGCGTAGTGCGTGAGCGCCTTGAACAGCGGGAAGTAGGTCAGCGCGGCGATCAGGCAGCCGGCAAGGATGATCGGCTTGCGGCCGATCTTGTCCGACAGCGAACCGAAGAACAGGAAGAACGGCGTGCCGATCAGGAGCGCGATCGCGATCAGGATGTTCGCGCTGGCGCCGTCGACCTTCAGCGTCTGCGTGAGGAAGAACAGCGCGTAGAACTGGCCCGTGTACCACACGACGGCCTGGCCGGCCGTCAGGCCGATCAGCGCGAGGATCACGATCTTCAGGTTCTTCCACTGGCCGAATGCTTCGGTCAGCGGCGCCTTCGACGTCTTGCCTTCCGCCTTGATGCGCAGGAACACCGGCGATTCGTTCAGTTGCAGCCGGATCCACACCGACACCCCGAGCAGCAGGATCGATGCGACGAACGGCACGCGCCAGCCCCAGTTGCCGAACGCTTCCTCGCCGACGAACGTGCGCACGCCGAGGATCACAAGCAGCGACAGGAACAGGCCGAGCGTGGCCGTCGTCTGGATCCAGGCAGTGTAGAAGCCGCGCCGGTTGGCCGGCGCATGCTCGGCGACGTAGGTCGCCGCGCCGCCGTACTCGCCGCCGAGCGCGAGGCCCTGCAACAGCCGCATCGCGATGAAGATCACGGGGGCGGCGATGCCGATCGACGCGTAGCCCGGCAGGAAGCCGACCACGAACGTCGAGACGCCCATGATCACGATCGTCACGAGGAACGTGTGCTTGCGGCCGACGAGGTCGCCGAGCCGGCCGAACACGATCGCGCCGAACGGCCGTACCGCGAAGCCGGCGGCGAAGCCGAGCAGCGTGAAGATGAACGCGGCGGTCGGATTGACGCCGGAGAAGAAGCTCTTGCTGATGTAGGCCGCGAGCGAGCCGGCCAGGTAAAAGTCGTACCACTCGAACACGGTGCCGAGCGACGACGCGAAGATCACCTTCTTCTCTTCGCCCGTCATCGGCGAGTGCGAAATTTGCCCGCCTAACGTTGCCATGAATCGTCTCCAAGTCCCTTGATATAGATGTGCGGCCGCCTTGGGAGGGGCGGGCCTGTCGACGATTATTGGCACGGAAACTTACGGCGCACTGACTTGCGCGTACAAAACGACTGCGCGTTAACCCGTGTCGAATCGGTCGCTTCGCGTGTCGATTGTGGCGTGAACGTCCGGTAAAGCGCTGGTTTTTTCGTATTGGCGCCGCACCGTGGCGGCGCGCGTCAGGGTTAATCCGGGGCGGTATCGGTCAGCGGCAGGCTGATGCGCACCAGCGTACCGGCGAGGCGCGGCGCGTGCTGGTAGACGTGATCGTCGAGCGTCAGCGTGCCGCCGTGCTGCGTGGCGATCTCGCGCACGATCGCGAGCCCGAGGCCGCTGCCGTCGCCTTCGCGGCCGAGGATCCGGTAGAAACGTTCGACGACGCGCTCGCGCTCGCCGGCCGGGATGCCGGGGCCGGTATCCTCGACTTCGAGATGCACGCGCCGCGCCGCGCGCTCGGCCCGCACGCGCACCGTGATGCGGCCGCCTTCGGGCGTATAGCGGATCGCGTTGTCGACCAGGTTGCCGAGCATCTCGCGCAGCATCACCGGATTGCCGTCGACCTCGAGCGGCGCGTCGTCGTCCGGGCCTTCGTACCCGAGGTCCATGCGTTTCGCGAGCGCGGCCTGCACCCAGTCGCGCACGGTGCGCCGCGCGAGCGAACCGATCTCGACCGGCTCGAACGTCAGCCCGCTCGCGCGGTTCTCGGCGCGCGCGAGCGCCAGCAGTTGCGTGACGAGCCGCGCGGCCTGCTCGGAGCTCGTCGCGATCTGCTCGAGCGAGCGCTGCACGTCGGGCGGCACCGGATGGCGCAGCGCGAACTCGGCCTGCGTGCGCAGGCCCGCGAGCGGCGTCTTCATCTGGTGCGCGGCGTCGGCGATGAAGCGCTTCTGCAGCGCCATGTTCTGTTCGAGGCGCGCGAGCAGGTCGTTGAACGACGTGACGAGCGGCTCGATCTCGGGCGGCGCGCGCTGCGCCTCGACGGGCGACAGGTCGTCGGGCCGCCGCGCGCGAATGTGCGCCTGCAGCGCGTTGAGCGGCGCGAGCCCGCGCGACAGCCCGAACCAGACGAGCAGGATCGCGAGCGGCAGGATCACGAATTGCGGCAGGATCACGCCCTTGATGATGTCGTTGGCGAGCGCATTGCGCTTGTCGAGCGTCTCGCCGACCTGCACGAGCACGGGCTGCGCGCCGCTCGCCTGCGGCAGCGCGACGGTCGTATACGCGACACGTACGTCGTTGCCGCGCAGCAGGTCGTCGCGGAACACGACGACGCCCGGCGGCGGGCGGTCCTCGTCGCGCGGCAGCGGCATGTCGGCTTCGCCGGCGACCAGCTCGCCGCGCGTGCCGAGCACCTGGAAGTAGACGCTGTCGATGTTGTCCGCGCGCAGGAAGTCGCGCGTCTGCTCCGGCAGCGTCAGCTCGGCGACGCCGTTGACCGGATGGATCTGCCGCGCGAGCACGTAGGCGTTGGTCTCGAGCGCGCGATCGAACGGGCTGTTCGCGATCGTCTTCGCGACGAGATAGGTGACGGCGATGCTCATCGGCCACAGCAGCAGCAGCGGCGCGAGCATCCAGTCGAGGATTTCGCCGAACAGCGAGCGCGGGCGCGGCGTTTCGGGCGATTCGGTTTCGTCGGGCGGCGCAAACGGGTTCTCGTAGCGCGCGTCGCGCGCCTCGTCGGCAGCCGACGACGGCGCGCCGGTCGGGTGGCGGGAAGGGGAATGGGCCGGCGTGGCCATCGCGGC
>NZ_JACFYV010000350.1:0-3834 GCF_016759955.1 Burkholderia sp. KCJ3K979 | reverse complement strand
CAATCCGGGTTGTCGCGATCATCGCCCTCTCGCGGGCACCGACCGGCACGCCGTGGCCGTCATCCCGATTCACCGCCGGCGGCCCGCACATCGCGTCGCACACGCTCCCTCGACATCGGCGCCCCCGCGGCGGCGGAACGCCTGCCGCCGTGCCGCCCGATACGTTCCCGGCCAACAATAACTAGAGGTAGGAGATGCAGGACAACACGTTGAGGCAGAGCCTCAAGCAACGGCACATCACGATGATCGCGCTCGGCGGCGTGATCGGCGCGGGCCTGTTCGTCGGCTCCGGCGCGATCATCGCAACGGCCGGCCCCGCGGCAATCCTGTCGTACCTGATCGGCGGCGTGATCGTCACGCTGGTCATGTTCATGCTCGGCGAAATGGCGTCCCGCAATCCCGACAGCGGCTCGTTCTCCACGTACGCGAGCAGCTACCTCGGCGAATGGGCCGGCTTCGCGGTCGGCTGGCTGTACTGGTTCAAGTCGATGATGACGATCACCGTCGAAGCGATCCTGCTCGGCGCGATCCTCCACGATTTCCTGCCGTGGCTGCCGGTCTGGGGCGGCGCGCTATTCATGCTGGTCACGCTGATCGCGAGCAACGCGTACTCGGTGCGCTCGTTCGGCGAAGCCGAATACTGGCTGTCGTTCGCGAAGGTCGCGACGATCATCGTGTTCATGGCGCTCGGCGCGTCGATCCTGCTCGGCTTCCAGCCGCGCATTCCCGCTCCGGGGCTCGTGAACCTGACCGATCACGGCGGCTTCATGCCGAACGGCATCTCGCCCGTGCTCGCCGGCGTGATGGTCGTGATCTTCTCGCTCGGCGGCAGCGAGATCGCGGCGGTAGCCGCGGGCGAATCGGAAAACCCGAGCAGGAACGTGATCCGCGCGATCAAGAGCGTGATCGTGCGCGTGATGGTGTTCTACGTCGGCTCGGTGTCGATCCTGATCCTGTGCATGCCGTGGACCGACAAGGTCAACCTGAAATCGCCGTACGTGTCGCTGTTCGGCATGGCGGGCTTCACGGGCGCCGCCGTCGCGATGAAGATCGTGCTGTTCGTGTCGTTCATGTCGGTGATGAACTCGTTCCTGTTCTCGAACTCGCGCATGCTGTTCTCGCTGAGCCAGCGCGGCCACGCGCCGGCGATGTTCGGCCGCACCAACGCGAAGGGCGTGCCGATGAACGCGCTCGTGCTGTGCCTCGCCATCTGCGTGTCGATCCTGGGCATTCACTTCGTGAGCGGCGGCGATCTGTTCCTGATGCTCGCGAAGAGCAGCGGCGCGTTCGTGATGATCGTGTGGATCTTCATCATCGTCGCGCACTTCGCGATGCGTCGGCAGACGAAGCACGAGCAACGCGACCCGACGGCGTTCCGCGCGTGGTTCTATCCGGTGTCGAACTGGGTCGCGCTGCTGGCGCTGGTGGCCGTGCTGGGGTCGCAGGCGTTCAACCCGGATTCGCGCTTCCAGTTCTGGTTCACGGTCCTGACGGCGCTCGCGATCGTCGCGGCGTACTTGCTGCGGCGCAGGCAGCCGTCGTTCGGGCAGGCCGCCGGCGCGAAGGGTCGTTGACCGGCGGCAGGCCGACCGGCGTGCGCGTTCCGTTCAGCCGAACGGCCGCACGCCGATCAGCGGGCCGTGCAGGAACCGCGCGAACACGGCCCACGCGACGAGGCCAGCCGCAACGGTTGCGATGTCGCCGGCCAGCCCGCCGGCCGGATAGCGGACACCGTCGCGGCGATCCCTAGCACGCGACACGACGAAATCGACGATCGACCACACGAAAAACGCGCCGAACAGCACGACCGCGTGCACGGTACCGTTCACGAGCAGGTGCGCGACCGCCCAGACCATCGTGCCGGCCAGCATCGGATGCCCGACGAGCGTCTTGATCCGGTTGCGCGGCACGTACGACGCGGCGATCAGCACGAACGCGACCGCGGTCAGCATGCCCGTCAGGTGGCGCACGCCGACCGGCGACACCCACAGCAGCGTCGCGCCCGCACGGGCGACCCCGTACCCCCAGACGATCAGCACGAAGCCGACGATCGACGCGATCGCGTAACCGCCCTTCCAGCCCTTCTCGCCGATCCGCTCGATCGTCGCGGACCGCCAGCCGTCGGCGACGATCCGGATCGAGTGCACACCGAGGAAGATCGCTAAACCGAGAATCAGGACGAGCATCGGCTGTCTCCGTCTGGAATGATGAGTGGGGAAGCGTGCCGCGCGGCGTCCGGTGCGCCGTTCGCGGGGCCGGCGGCGAGGCCGGCGCGGGTCGCGCGAGGCACGGGCGCAACCCGCGCCGATCATAAACGCCGGCGGCGCGGTTGTGAAGCATGCAGGACGTGCGGGGCGTCAAGCTCGATGCGTTCGGGCGCCGGATCGTGCGCGCGAGTCGGCCGCGCAGCGTGCGGGTCGGGAGCGACAGGCGAGTCGGAAAGTAAGGAAAGCGAAAATCGCGAGATCGTCGCTCCTCGTGATGGGGACTACGCCTGTTTGCGCTTCGCCGCGGGTTTCCGTGCCGGCGCGGGCGATGATTTCGATGCCGGTTTCGGTTTCTGCGCCGACGCCGGTTTCGATGTGGATTTCGCCGCCTGCTTCGTTTTCTGGGCCGACGCGGGTTTCGTTGCCGGTTTTGTTGCAGGCTTCGTCGCCGGTTTCGATGGGGGTTTCGTTGCCGGTTTCGACGCCGGTTTCGGCGCAGCCTTCACTGCAGTTTTCGGCGCGGCTTTCGGCCCCGCCCCGGATACCGTCTTCGACGCCGCCCTCGCCTTGCGCTTCGGCGGCCCGGCCAGCAGCGCCGCGCGATACGCGCTGCGACACCAGTCGAACAGCGCACCCGCGTCCTCGAGCACGTCGGCCGGCGTTTCGTAATAGCCCTCGAGCGAGACGGTGCGCGTGGGCCGCGCATACGAGAACGGCCCCATCCCGGCCGCGACGAACGCCGGCCGGTTCACATCGTCGACCCGCAGGAACAGCGACCCGCGCGACATGAAGCCGAACATCACGCCGTCGAGCCGCAACGCCGCGCCGCTGAAGAACCGTGCAACGGCGACCGTACCCAGCGGCGCAAGCTGATACGCGATTTCCTCGCCGTGCGCCTTCTCCGCCTGCCAGCTCATGCGGATGCCTCGCAGCGCCGCGTCCACGCATCGAGCTCGGCCGCGTCGAAACCGACGGCCGCCGCGCTCTCGCGAATCTGCCGCCACGTCGCACGGTCGACCGGAATACCCGACGTGCCGCGCGCGGCACGGCTCGCCTCTTCCGGTTCGCCGGGCACCTGCACCGGGGTATCGCCGGCCTGCGGCGATGCCTTCGCCCACGCGACGAACGCATCGGCTTCGCGTTCGGCGTCGGCCGCGTCGAACGCTTTCGGATCGATCAGCACCGACAGCATCCCGTTGACGATCGCGCTCGTCTTCTGCAGCGTATCGCCGTAGGTCGTATGCCCGCCCACCAGCGCGCCGCCGAAGATCTCGCACATCGCCGCGAGCGCATACCCCTTGTGCAGCCCGAACGGCAGCAACGCGCCGAACGGCTGCTCGTGCATCACGGCCGGATCGTCGGTCGGCTCGCCGCGATGGTCGATCAGCGACCCGGCCGGCACGCGCTTGCCCTGGTTGTACGCGACCCGCGTCTTGCCGTACGCGATCGCGCTCGTCGCGAAATCGAGCAGCAGCGGCGGCTTGCCGGCCCGCGGATACGCGGCGCAGTTCGTCGACGTAGCGATGGCGCGACGGATAGTCCTCGATGTCGCCGATGAACATCAGCATGCACTCGAGGCCGTCCGTATGCCCCATCTCGTGCGCCTTGCGCGCGGCCTCGACGGCCT
>NZ_JACFYV010000034.1:0-43779 GCF_016759955.1 Burkholderia sp. KCJ3K979 | reverse complement strand
CATCGCATCGAAGCCTTGGCGAGTTGGCAGCACCACTACAACTGGCATCGTGCCCATAGCGCCATCGGCGGCGTTGCGCCGATGGCCAGACTTCCCGCGTCGAGAAACAACCTCTTGACGCTTCACAGCTAGCTCGCAGTAGGCCGAAACTTTTCGAGAATCCGTGCCTGACGCTGTAGAAGGGCTTCCAGTCGAGTCTGTTCATCGATGAGCTTTTGGAGCAGTTCAGCGTGCCAAGCGAATCCAACAGGCACGAACGACACCTCGCCATAGCGCACTCGCCTGAAGATTGCGCCGGTCTGCGCCCATTTCTGGGAGAATTGTTCCAATGCACTGTCCACCGATTTCGTTTCGTCGTCTGTCAGTGCGCCACGAATGCGAATTACGAGAGATCGCGTGACGGCATCGATTGCGAAGTAGATGTCTGCGGGCTCGGCAATGCTCCGAGCGAATTGCTGCGCATGGTAGTGCCGGAAGTTGTCGAGGACGGGTAAGGCGCCGCAGATTGCATAAGTGATCGTCATGATGCTCCCGGTAAATGGACATTCGATAACCGGTCGGAGATCGGGCTCAATGTCATGCGCCGCTCAACTGACTCAGTTGGGCATGCTTAGGATCAAATATAGGATCAATTGATCCATTGTCAAGAGGAAAATTGGCTCGAATGGACGTATTTGGGGAGCGACTGAAGTGCGAACGGGTGCGGCTGGGTTTGAACCAGACGGAGTTTGCAGCCTTAGGCGCGGTCAAGCAGCGCGCGCAGTATCAATATGAAAAGGGCTTGAGGCGCCCGAACTCCGACTACTTGCGCGCGATTGCACTTGCTGGCGTTGATGTCTGGTACGTGCTTACCGGCGAAGAGAGCGCCCGGCTCGAGAACCTCGACGAGCGGCGGATCGTCTCTGGATTTCGAGCGCTCGACGCGCGGAAACGCGAGGTGATTTTGGCCCTGATAGAGGCAATTGCTGAACGGTCGTCGCAATAGTTGCTCATCCCGCTTTTTGGCAGTGGGCGTCGTGTTGGAGCGGCGGTATTGGATCGGCGGGCGGTATTGGATCGGCGACCTGATCGTCGCGATATCAGGTGTCGACCAGGAGAAGTCGGGCTAACCGTGGTAGCGATGCGATCAAGGCGAGGGGGCGACGGGCGTGTAGCCGGGAAGTGGAAATGAGCAGCATACGCCACTCGGCGACAGACGCAAAAAAGCCTCCACGAAGGAGGCTTTTTGCACTATCGAAGATAGTTGGTAGGGTGGGAGGGACTCGAACCCTCGACTCTCTGATTAAAAGTCAGATACTCTAACCAACTGAGTTACCACCCCACGTTCTTGAAACTTGTTTTTGATTCGTTGCTTCAACAACTTGGGCAACGACCCAAAGAGCAAAAGATTATAGCGGCGGGTTACAGGGCTGTCAACAACCCGTCACGATAATTATTTGATCGTTTCGAGCTTGCCCTGCGCAGTCTGCGCCGCGTTCGATCCGGCGTACTGCGACACGACCTGCTCGAACGTTTTCTTCGCGGCCGCCTTCTGGCCTTGCTCGAGCTGGTTCGTGCCGATCGCCACGAGGGCGTCGGCCGCGCGCGGGTGTTGCGGGAACTTGCTGACGATCCCTTGCCACGTCGCGGTCGAGCCGCGGTAGTCGCGCAGCGCGTATTGCGCGTTGCCGTACCAGTACTGCGCGGTCGGCTGATAGGGACTCTGCGGATACTTCGCGATGAACGCACGGAACGAAGCCGCCGCCGCCTTGAAGTTGCCGTTGCGGAACTGCTGCTGCGCCGCGCTGAGCGCATCCGTTTCACCCGGCTGCACGGTGCCTTCGACACCATCGATCGTCGCCTGCTGCGGCTCGAACTTCTTGAGCCGCGTGTCGAGATCCTGGTAGTACTCCTTCTGCTGCCGCTCGAGCGTCGTCAGCCGGTTCGTCAGATCCTCGTTCTCGCCGCGCAGCGTCGCGACCTGCTGGTTCAGCTGGTCGATACGGCCGGATTGATCGAGGATCGTACGCTGGGCGGCCGACAACTGGCTCGACAGGTTGTCGCTCTTGCTGCGCAGATCGAGCACGGCACGGCGCGCTTCGTTGTCGTCGAACATGCCGGCGTGCGCCGGCGCGGCCGACCACGCCGCGCCGGCGACGCAGAATGCTGCGGCAACGCGCAGCCAGGTTAAACGGTGCGTCATACGGCGATTCTTCCGTTACTTACTGTTGGTAGACGAGGTCGGCGCGACGGTTCTGCGCCCACGATGCTTCGTCGTGACCCGTTGCCTGCGGCTTTTCCTTGCCGAGGCTCACGGCTTCCATTTGCGAATCGTTCACGCCGAGCAGTGCCATCGCACGGCGGACGGCTTCCGCACGCTTCTGGCCCAGCGCGAGGTTGTACTCGCTCGTGCCGCGTTCGTCGGTGTTGCCCTGGATCAGCACGTGGCGCTGCGGGTGGCTCTTCAGGTACTGCGCGTGCTGCTGCATCAGCGGCTGGTACTCGTCCTTCACCGAATAGCTGTCGAAGTCGAAGTAGATGCTGCGCTTCGCGAGCGGGCTGTTCGGGTCGTTCAGCGGATCGACGTTCACTTGCGCGACGTTGTCCGCGCTCGGCTGCGTGCTGACTGCGCCCGCGTTGTTTGCCTTGTCGTCGAGCTTCACGCCCGACTTGCACGCTGCGAGCGCGCTGATCATCATCACGGCCAGGGCCAGACGAGCTTTATTCGACATCATGGTTACTCTCCTTGTGGTCATTGCATGAAGGGCCCCCACGACGGCTCGCGAACGGAGCCGCCCTGGACGGACAGGATCTGCGGCGGCGCGCTGCCGTCGGAGGGCACTGCAGCCAGAACGTTGCGACCACCCGACTGGGTAGCGTACAGAAGGTACTGGCCGTTTGCCGCGAAGCTCGGCGATTCGTCGCGATTGGTATTCGTGATGGCGTTCGCCGCGCCAGTCTGCAGATCCTGAACGTACAGCTTGAAGGCCCCGCCCGTGCGGGAGATGTAAGCGAGGAGCTTGCCGTCCGGGCTCACGCGCGGGCTCGTGTTGTAGCTGCCGGTGAAGGTCACGCGCTGCGCGGCGCCGGCGCTTTCGCCCTGGGCGGGCATCCGGTAGATTTGCGGCGCACCGCCACGATCGCTCGTGAAGTAGATCCAGCGGCCGTCCGGCGAGTAGAACGGTTCGGTGTCGATCGAGCTGCTCTGCGTGAGACGGCGCAGGCCGCCGCCGTTCGCGTTGACCGTATAGATTTGCGTATTGCCCGTCAGCGACAGCGCGACGGCCAGCGTGTTGCTGTCCGGCGACCACGCCGGTGCGCTGTTGTTGCCCTTCTGGTCGGAGACCATGTAGCGGCGGCCGGTCGGCAAGTCATGGATGTAGACGATCGGCTTCTTGCGTTCGAACGACACGTACGCGACCTTCGTGCCGCTCGGCGACCAGGCCGGCGAGATGATCGGCTCGGTGCTCGACAGCGCGATGCGCGCGTTCTGGCCATCCGAATCGGAAATCTGCAGCTGGTAGCGGTTGCCGGTCTTGATCACGTACGACAGGCGCGTGGCGAACACGCCGCGCACGCCGAGCAGCTTCTGATAGATGTAGTCGGCGATCTTGTGGCCGGCCGTGCGCAGCGTGGTGTCGGTGGCCGTCAGCGACAGGCCGCCGAGGCTTTGCTGCTTCACGGTGTCGTACAGGATGAAGTTGACCTTGTACTGACCGTTCGCGTCGCGATTCACGCTGCCGGCGACGAACGCATTCGCGCCCTTGGCCTTCCATGCGCCGAGATCGACCGAGGCGGTCTCGGGCACGGGCGTGCTGCCCGCGTCGATGTTGGTGAATTTGCCGCTGCGGGCGAGGTCGGCGCGCACGATCGACGTGACCTGCTGCGGCAGATTCGCCTCGTTCGTGAAGTTTGCGGTGGCAATGGGGAACTGGGTCGACCCGACACCGGTGATCAGCACGTTGACCTGGGCGTTAGCGGCGCTGCCCGCCGTGATCAGACACGAGGCCACGAGTGCCCTGAAACCTAGCTTTGTCATCAAACTCATGCTTCTTGCTTCCCGTATGGCTTGGATCGCTGCGCAACGGCAGAGACAGTAAAAATACCCGATTCGTTCCCATCTGACAGCGACGCCCGGAGTGTAAGCGCATTTCGTTTCACTCCGCCGCCTTGAAGGTAATCGTAATGTCAGACGGGGTACGACCGTTAGAATCGGGCGGCAACGGGACCGATGCGTGGATCGCACTGACCACGGCTTGATCCCACCCCGAATTCCCGCTCGAGCGGGAGACCGATGCGCTCAATACGTCACCGGACGGCGTGCACCGAATCTTGACGACGGTGGTCAGGCCCGCCCGCTCGCCGCCCCAAACGATGTTCGGCTTGACGCGACGGCGCACCTTGTCGGCATAGCCGGGCGTGGCGGCATTGCCGCCGGAGCCCGTACCCGTGCCGCTTTTCGCGAGACCTTCGCCGCCGCCTTCACCGGCGCCGGACAGGCCCTGCATCTGCGCGAGGCGCGCGCTGCGTTCGCGGTCGAGCTTCGCGTTCGCCGCCGCACTGGCCTTCGCGCGCGCCGCGGCCTCGGCCTTCGCCTTGGCCTGGGCTTCCGCCTTCGCCTTGGCGGCCGCGTCGGCCTTCGCCTTCGCCGCCTGCTGCGCTTCGAGCTGCGCCTGCTTTTGCTGCTGGAGTTTCTGCTGTTCGAGCTTCTGCTGTTCGGCGAGCTGCTGTTGCTTGAGCTTGTCGGCCTGCTTCTGTCTGTCGCGTTCCGCGGCCTTCTGTGCGGCCAGCGCGGCGGCTTGTTGCGCGGCGAGCTGCGCGCGCCGGGCTTCCTCTTCCTGCTGGGCCTTCAGTTGCTGCGCACGGCGCTGCTGCTCGAGCTGCGCTTCGCGCGCGGCCGCTTCCTGCTGCCGCTTCTTCTGCTGCAGCGCGATGTCGGCCTGCTCGTCGCGCACCGGGGCAGGGGGCGGCGCGACCTTCACGGGCGGCGCGGGCGTGACGACGGGCCGCGGCGCGGGAACGTCGGGCACTTCGGTCCACAGCTCGGCTTCGGCGCCGGCCGGCGTGCTGTTCTGCCACTGCACGCCGTGATAGAGGAACAGCGCGAGCAGCACGTGCATCAGCGCGGCGAGCGCGAACGCGCGCCACGTCCCGCGCTCGCGGGGAGGCTGGAGCGGGTAGGCGGATCTGCGCGTGGATTGCTGCCGGTTCATTGCGATTTGACGAGGAGGCCGACGCGCTTGACGCCACGCGCCTTCAGATCGGACATCACGGTCATGACGGCATCGTACTGCACGGTCTTGTCGGCTGCGATCACGACCGGCTGGTCAGGGTGATCGGCCTGACGGGCCGAGATGAAGCTGTCGAGCTCGGCCTTCGTCATCGTGTCTTCCTGGGTCGCGCCCGAGTCGCCCTTGTACTTGACGCTCATCGTGCGGTCGGCCTTGATGTTGACGACGACGGGCGGCGTCTGCTCCTGCGGCGCGGCGTTGCCGACGGTCGGCAGGTTGATGATCGACGGGGCGACGAGCGGTGCTGTGACCATGAAGATCACGAGCAGCACCAGCATCACGTCGATGTACGGCACGACGTTGATGTCGGCCATTGCGCGGCGCGAGCGGCCGCCGCGCATGCTGGATCGGATGGGGCTTCCTGCCATGGCGCGCTCCTTACTGGGCCTGACGCTGCAGGATGTTCGAGAACTCTTCGATGAAGGTCTCGAAGCGGATCGCGAGGCGGTCGATGTCGTGCGCGTAGCGGTTGTACGCGACCACCGCCGGAATCGCGGCGAACAGGCCGATCGCGGTGGCGACGAGCGCCTCGGCGATGCCGGGCGCGACGTTCGCGAGCGTGGCCTGCTGCACGTTCGCGAGGCCGCGGAACGAGTTCATGATCCCCCAGACCGTGCCGAACAGACCGATGTACGGGCTGACCGAGCCGACCGACGCGAGGAACGCGAGGTTGGCTTCGAGCACGTCCATTTCACGCTGGAACGACGCACGCATCGCGCGGCGGGCGCCATCGAGCACGAGGCCCGGATCGCTGAGGCGCTTTTCCTTCGCCTTCAGGAATTCGCGCATCCCCGATTCGAAGATCCGTTCGAGCGCGCCGATCGTGTGGCGGTTGTTGGCGGCGCTCTGGTACAGCGCCTGCAGGTCGCCGCCCGACCAGAAATCCTTCTCGAAGCGTTCGGTCTGGGCACGCGCGCGGCGGATCGCGAACCACTTGCGGAAGATGAAGGTCCACGACATCAGCGACAGCAGCAGCAGCAGTCCCATCACCGCCTGGGCCAGCACGCTCGCGTTGAGGACGAGGGAAATGATCGACAGGTCTTGAACAGTATTCATAGAGGTTTGAGTAACGTCCCTTCGGGGGTGCCCGGCAAGGGCGTCCGGCGTGCGTGCGGCGCGGCGCGCCGGCCATGCCTGACGCCGAACCTTGCTTAGTATCGAATCAGAACGGCAAGTTCATAGGCTTTGTCTAAACGGCGCTCATGCGCGCTTCGTTGACAAACCCGTCTGCCCGGCGTCGATGACGGGACCGCGTTGCAACGCGTCGAGCACGACGGGCGGGATGGCCGCGGGCCGGATGCCGTGACGGTCGACGCAGCCGAGGCGGATATGCCCGGCCACGAGCAGTGTGTCGCCACACCAGGCTTCCTGCGTGAATTCCACCGAGGCGCGGCCGATGCGTCCGGGCCGGCTCGTGATCGTCAGCGTGTCGTCGAGTCGCGCCGGCGCGCGGTAGTCGAGCGACGTGCTACGCACGATGAAGATCGCACCGGTGTCGTCGGCGAGCCGACGCTGGTCGACGCCGCATGCACGGAGCCACTCGGTGCGGGCGCGCTCGAAGAACTTCAGGTAGTTGGCATAGAAGACGATGCCGCCTGCATCGGTATCCTCGTAGTACACGCGCACCGGCCAGGTAAAGCCGGACGGCGCTTCCGGGGAGCGGGTAGGCTGAGTCATGGCGCGCATTCTACCGGAAGGCAAAGGCCCGATTCGTAACCGATTCGTAACGGAATGTAGTGCGTCGTAGCACACCGCGGGCCGCCCGGAGGCGGGCCCGCGGCTGCGGGCGACGGTCAGCCGCGATGGATCGTGAGGCCGGCCGGCGCTTGCGCGACCGGCATCATTTCGATCGTATTGATGTTGACGTGCGCGGGGCGCGTGGCGATCCAGTAGATCGTATCGGCGATGTCCTCGGCCGTGAGCGGCTGGACGTTCTGGTAGACGTTCGCCGCCTTTGCATCGTCGCCGCGGAAGCGGACGTTCGAGAATTCCGTGCCGCCGCACAGGCCCGGTTCGATGTCGGTGACGCGCAACGGCGTGCCGATCAGGTCGGTGCGCAGATTCAGGCTGAATTGTCTGACGAAAGCCTTGGTCGCGCCGTAGACGTTCCCGCCCGGATACGGATAGGTGCCGGCCACCGAGCCCAGATTAAAGATATGGCCGCGACCGCGCGCGATCATGCCCGGCAGCAACGCGTGCGTGACGGTCACGAGGCCCGAGCAGTTCGTGTCGATCATGGTCTGCCACTCGTCGAGGCTCGCCTTCTGGGCCGGCTCGACGCCGAGCGCGAGGCCGGCGTTGTTGACGAGCACGTCGAGCGCCGCGAATTCGGCGGGAAGGGTGGCCGGCACGGCTTCGACGGCCGCGCGGTCGCGCACGTCGAGCTCGAACGGCAGCAGCGCGTCGCCGAGTTCGGCCGCGAGCGCATCGAGGCGATCCTTGCGGCGTGCGGTGGCGACGACGCGATGGCCGCCCTTGACGAAGGCACGGGAGATGGCGGCGCCGAAGCCGGCGGACGCACCTGTGACGAACACGATCATTGCTGCTCCTGGTCGGTAACGGAATAGCGGGTGGAATCCCGCAAGCCTACTGAGAATGCCGCACCGCGGCAAGACGGCGAAGCGTGTCGGCACGGGCGCGTAGAGTCTGGCCCTTATTGTTTGGGGCGCCCTGCCGTGCGGTTGCCTATTCATGACGCATCCAATACACTAATGTGCTCATCACCCCTGCGTGACTGGCGATAGAACCCTCAGGGTTCAAGGTGGAGCATCCCACCGTGAAGCGCGGGGCGCCGTTTTTGCCGTTCGCCTGGGCAGCCGTTGTGCGCCGTCGCGTGCATCGCCGGTGGCTGTCCTGCCTCGCGTCATACGGATTCTTCCGCCACGTCGGGCTGGTCTCGCCAGCAGCGCACCGTACTCGGCCACTCCGGTCAACCTGTACACACTTAACGGAAACCGTATGTTTGACAGAGCCCAAAGCACCATCGCGAACGTCGATCCCGAAATCTTTGCAGCGATCGAGCAGGAAAACCGCCGCCAGGAAGATCACATCGAGCTGATCGCGTCGGAAAACTACACGAGCCCGGCCGTGATGGCCGCGCAGGGCTCGCAGCTCACGAACAAGTACGCGGAAGGGTATCCGGGCAAGCGCTACTACGGCGG
Source organism: Burkholderia sp. KCJ3K979 (assembly GCF_016759955.1). Lineage (NCBI taxonomy): Bacteria > Pseudomonadati > Pseudomonadota > Betaproteobacteria > Burkholderiales > Burkholderiaceae > Burkholderia > Burkholderia sp. KCJ3K979. Next base: position 35,348 of record NZ_JACFYV010000034.1, on the reverse strand, counting down.
TTGCGAGTACGTCGACGTGGTCGAGCAACTGGCGATCGACCGTGTGAAGCAGCTGTTCGGTGCGGAAGCGGCGAACGTGCAGCCGAACTCGGGTTCGCAGGCGAACCAGGGCGTGTTCTTCGCGATGCTCAAGCCGGGCGACACGATCATGGGCATGAGCCTCGCGCACGGCGGCCACCTGACGCACGGCTCGCCGGTGAACATGTCGGGCAAGTGGTTCAACGTGGTGAGCTACGGCCTGAACGAAAACGAAGACATCGACTACGAAGCGGCCGAGAAGCTCGCGCAGGAACACAAGCCGAAGCTGATCGTCGCGGGCGCGTCGGCGTTTGCGCTGAAGATCGATTTCGAGCGTCTGGCGAAGATCGCGAAGTCGGTGGGCGCGTACCTGATGGTCGACATGGCGCACTACGCTGGCCTGATCGCGGCGGGCGTGTACCCGAACCCGGTGCCGCACGCGGATTTCGTGACGACGACGACGCACAAGAGCCTGCGCGGCCCGCGCGGCGGCGTGATCCTGATGAAGGCCGAGTACGAGAAGCCGATCAACTCGGCGATCTTCCCGGGCATCCAGGGCGGCCCGCTGATGCACGTGATCGCGGCGAAGGCGGTGGCGTTCAAGGAAGCGCTGTCGCCGGAGTTCAAGGAATATCAGCAGAAGGTGGTCGAGAACGCACGCGTGCTGGCCGAAACGCTGGTCAAGCGCGGGCTGCGGATCGTGTCGGGCCGCACCGAAAGCCACGTGATGCTGGTCGACCTGCGCGCGAAGAACATCACGGGCAAGGCAGCGGAAGCGGCACTCGGCGCGGCGCACATCACGGTGAACAAGAACGCGATCCCGAACGATCCGGAAAAGCCGTTCGTGACGAGCGGCGTGCGCCTGGGTTCGCCGGCGATGACGACGCGTGGCTTCGGGCCGGCGGAAGCCGAGCAGGTGGGTAACCTGATCGCCGACGTGCTGGAGAACCCGGAGGACGCAGCGACGATCGAGCGCGTGCGTGCGCAGGTCGCCGAGCTGACCAAGCGTTTCCCGGTCTATCGCTGATCGCCGATGCGCTGCCCGTTCTGCCGGCATGACGACACGCAGGTCGTCGACTCGCGCGTGTCCGAAGATGGCGCCGCGATTCGCCGGCGCCGTCGCTGCTCGGCTTGCGACAAGCGCTTCACGACGTACGAGCGGGTCGAACTGAACCTGCCGGCCGTCGTGAAGAAGGACGGCAGCCGCACGGAATTCGACCGTCGCAAGATCGTCGCCAGCATGCAACTCGCGCTGCGCAAGCGGCCGGTTGCGGCCGACGCGATCGACGCGGCGGTCGCCCGCATCGAGTATCAACTGCTCGCGACTGGCGAGCGTGAAGTGCGTAGCGAGAAGCTGGGCGAACTCGTGATGAACGAGTTGCGCGGCCTCGATACGATCGCTTATGTCCGCTTCGCATCGGTGTATCGCCGGTTCGAGGACGTTTCCGAATTTGCCGACGTGATCGAAGAGTTCCGTCGCGCCTCTCCCGCCAAGACTCCACGTAAGCGCTGACGCGCTGCGTTCGTTCATCGTCTGCTCCGTTGGTTCGATTCGCGCCGATTGTGTCGGCTGCGATCGCATGTCGCCAGTCGGCCGTTCGGCAAATGGCGCACGTTTGCACGCGCCGCTACAGTCGTCGCATCACCGTGGCGGAGGGCGATTGCGATGGAACGGGGCGCTCGACCCTTGAAGAATGTGGTGCAACGATCGTGCGGATTCACGCTCGTCGAGTTGATGGTCGCCATGTCGCTCGCGGTGGTCGACATGGCGCCGCCCCCGGCGTTGTCGGACGCGCTCGCGCACGCGCCGCCGGACGGCGACGGTTCGCCGGTGAGCTATGAACTGACAGCGACGCCGCTCGATACCGAGCCGATGCGCGACGATGCACGCGGCACGTTCACGCTGCGCTCAAACGGAACGAAAGGCAATGCAGGAAGCGATGGCGCCGACGAACCGGGTGCTGGGGCGTGCGCTGAGTTCGCAAGAAAGGCGCGCAGCGGCGCATGGCCGTGCGCGCAGGGGGCCGACGGTCAGTCGTCGCGTGCGTCGAGCCCGCGCTCGTCGCGGGACTGCTTCCAGATCCGGTAGACCTCCCATGCGGCGAAGCCGAGCGTGCCCCACTTCAACGCGGGGCCCGCGCTTGCGCGCAGCAGCGAGCGGACGGGCTTCGCCAGCACGAGCGACGCGAGCGAACTCAGCATCGGATACTGGTTGACGAGCTGGCCGAGGCTTGCGTTCAGGTTCTTGGCCGACTGGCCGAACTTGTGCGAGGACAGGCCGGGGATGAATACCTTGAGCCAACTGAAGCGCGTGACGGCCTGACGCATTTCGGCGGCGGCTTCCGCGAGTTCGAGCCGCTCGACTTCGGATCGCAGGATCAGCAATTCCTTGCGGAGCGCGCGGTGCTGCGACGCATTCCAGTTCGATCGCGACGAATGGGAGCGGGATGGATTGCCCGTGATGTTCTGGCTCATGGCGCGTCGGCGAAGTAGGTGAGAGGGATGAGCGCGAGGGCGTTCACGGCTTGCCGCGGAACAGGTCGCGGTCTTTCTCGAGTTCGGCGAGCGTCGCCTCGAACACGGTCGGCGCGTCGCGCAGGCCCGAACGCGCTTTCAGCGCGCATACGATGCCGCCAACGGCATACAGTGCGGTGATCGCGGCGAGCGCCTGCCAGCGGTAGGTATCCCAGAACGCGATCGCGATCAGCACGGTCAGGCTGATGAGCGCCATCGTCGCGAGCATCATCGCGGCGAGGCCGAGGAACAGCACGCCCATCAGGCGCTCCTTCTCCTCGGCAAGCTCGATGCCCACCAGTTCGAGGCGCGTCTGCAGAAGGCCGATGGCGGAGCCGACGAGGCGGCGCAGCGGTCCTTGACCGGGCGGCTGCGAGTGGGTGTCTGTCGTCATGGATGAGGTGCTTGCGCGTGCAGTGAGCAGCTAGGACAAAGCCGGCCGGCGCGGGCCGGCCGGCTTCGAGGCCCGCAGGCCGCAAGGCGGCCTGCGGGACGAAACGGCGCAGAGCGCGTTACTTGCGGTTGATCAGCAGGCCGATCAGCACGCCGACGCCGGCGGCCACGCCGATCGACGTCCACGGATGCTCGTGCACGTAGTCGTCGGTCGCGCGCGCGGCCTTCTTGCCTTTCTCGACCACCACGACCTGGACGTCGGCTGCCTTTTCCTTGGCCTGCTTGAGACGCGACATGGCTTTCTCGCGCAACTCGGCCGCACGGTCGCCCGTGCTGCTCGCAGCTTGCTTGAGCAGGTCTTCGGCGTCCGAGAGAACGGTTTTGATATCCGACATCAGTTTCTCCTTGTTGATTTCCGACATTGCAACTCCCTTCGTGCTGTCATGCTGCAGGTTCACATCGTAGCGAAACCCCTGCCTGCTGGCGAGCCGGGAAGACACACGGCGGCAGCGCAAGACTGCATGGTAAACGACTTGTAATCATGAACAGAGCGGCAAACGGGTTGAAAAGTTTCCCCCGCGAGCTTCCGTTCTGCCATGACGCCGGGTAAAAATGACAAAAAAGTATGAATATCAAACGGAATAATCGTTCGCACGGCCCATTGCTTCCCGTAAGCTGATGGACTGCCCCGCGCTGTCCAGCGCGCGGTTTCAACCAGCATCGTTCGAGGAGGGAACATCATGAGTCTGCGTCTTGGCGACATCGCACCGGATTTCGAGCAGGAATCGAGCCTGGGCACCATCAAGTTTCACGAGTGGCTCGGCAACAGCTGGGGCGTCCTGTTCTCCCATCCGGCCGACTACACGCCGGTGTGCACGACCGAACTCGGGCTGACCTCGAAACTGAAGGGCGAATTCGAGAAACGCAACGTGAAGGTGATCGCGCTGTCGGTCGACGGCGTCGAATCGCACAAGGGCTGGATCAACGACATCAACGAAACGCAGTCGACGGTCGTGGGCTTCCCGATCATCGCCGACGCGGACCGCAAGGTGTCGCAGCTGTACGACATGATTCACCCGAACGCGAACGAAACGCTGACGGTGCGTTCGCTGTTCGTGATCGACCCGAACAAGAAGGTGCGGCTCACGATCACCTATCCGGCCAGCACGGGGCGCAATTTCGACGAAGTGCTGCGCGTGATCGATTCGCTGCAACTGACCGATAATTACAAGGTCGCGACGCCCGGCAACTGGAAGGACGGCGACGATGTCGTGATCGTGCCGTCGCTGCAGGATCCGGAAGAGCTGAAGAAGCGCTTCCCGAAGGGCTTCAACGCGGTGCGTCCGTATCTGCGCCTGACGCCGCAGCCGAACAAGTAAGCATCGGCGGCCCGCGGCCGCGGCTGTGATGAAAAAGGCCCGCTCGGCAGTCATGCCGAGCGGGCTTTTGCTTGGGCGGCGTGCGCGGCATCGCTGCCGCGTGCGTCATGGCCGGATCATCAGAAGAATGCCTGGATGCCCGTCTGCGCGCGGCCGAGGATCAGCGCGTGGATGTCGTGCGTGCCTTCGTACGTGTTGACCACTTCGAGGTTCACGAGGTGGCGCGCGACGCCGAATTCATCGGAGATGCCGTTGCCGCCGAGCATGTCGCGCGCGAGGCGGGCGATGTCGAGCGCCTTGCCGCACGAATTGCGCTTCATGATCGACGTGATCTCGACGGCGGCCGTGCCTTCGTCCTTCATCCGGCCGAGGCGCAGCACGCCTTGCAGGCCGAGCGTGATTTCGGTCTGCATGTCGGCGAGCTTCTTCTGGATCAACTGGTTCGCGGCGAGCGGCCGGCCGAACTGCTGGCGGTCGAGCACGTACTGACGCGCGGTGTGCCAGCAGGACTCGGCGGCGCCGAGCGCGCCCCACGCGATCCCGTAGCGCGCCGAGTTCAGGCAGGTGAACGGGCCGCGCAAGCCGCTCACGTTCGGCATCAGGTTCTCTTCGGGCACGAACACCTCGTCGAGGACGATCTCGCCGGTGATCGATGCGCGCAGCCCGACCTTGCCGTGGATCGCCGGCGCCGACAGGCCTTTCCAGCCCTTCTCGAGGATGAAGCCGCGGATCGCGTCCTTGCCGTTCTCTTCCAGCTTCGCCCATACGACGAACACGTCGGCGATCGGCGAGTTGGTGATCCACATCTTCGCGCCGGACAGCGCGTAGCCGCCCGGCACCTTCTTCGCGCGCGTGACCATGCTGCCCGGATCGGAGCCGTGGTTCGGCTCGGTCAGGCCGAAGCAGCCGATCCATTCGCCGGTCGCGAGCTTCGGCAGGTATTTCTGCTTCTGCGCGTCGGAGCCGAATTCGAAGATCGGCACCATCACGAGCGACGACTGCACGGACATCATCGACCGGTAGCCGGAGTCGACGCGCTCGACTTCGCGCGCGATCAGCCCGTAGCTCACGTAGTTGAGGCCGGGGCCGCCGTATTCCTCGGGAATCGTCGGGCCGAGCAGGCCGACCTCGCCCATCTCGCGAAAGATGACCGCGTCGGTGCGTTCGTGGCGGAACGCTTCGGTGACGCGCGGCGCGAGCTTGTCCTGTGCATACGCCTGCGCGGCATCGCGGACCATTCGCTCTTCTTCGGTCAGTTGCTGGTCGAGCAGCAGCGGATCGTCCCAATGAAAAGTTGCAGCACTCATCGTCTCATCTCCTGTCGGCCCGAGTTGGCGCTTCAGCGCTTACTCGGGTCCCATGCTTCGCGGTCGGCCCGAGTGGGCGCTTCGGCGCTTACTTCGGCCCCATGCTTTACGGTCGGTCGGTCGGAGCGGGCGCTTCGGCGCCGGCCCCGAGCCCGTGCTTTTCAGTCGGGCAGAAGTTGCGCTGCAGCGCTTGCTCCGGGCTGATGCCTGAAGTTCGCTTGACTTGCGTTCCGCTGTGCGGAACAATGTTTTGCAAATCGAACCCAGTGTAGCACCGGATGACACTTTCAACCATCGACGACACCACGATCGACGAGCGCAAGTTCGTCGTCGCGCTCGCGCGCGGGCTCGACCTGCTGCGCGCCTTCCGGCCCGGCGAGACGATGCTGGGCAATCGCGATTTCGCGGAACGCACGGGGCTGCCGAAGGCGACGGTGAACCGGCTTGCCTATACGCTGACCGTGCTCGGCTATCTGCGCTACGACGAGACGCTCGGCAAGTATGCGCTGGACGCCGGTGTGCTGTCGCTCGGCTACGCGCTGCTGTCGGGCTCGGGCACGATCGATCTCGCGCGGCCGCACATGCAGGCGCTCGCGCGCGAGATCGGCGCGGCCGTGTCGCTCGGCTGCCGCGACGGGCTCGACATGATCTATCTGGAGACGATCCGCAGCGAGACCGCGTTGACGCTCGGGCTCGCGCCCGGTTCGCGACTGTCGATGCTGACGAGCTCGATGGGGCGTGCGTACCTGGCCGTGCAGCCGGAGGACGTGCGCCGCGCGCTCTATGCCGAACTGCACCGCGCGACCGGCGGCGCGGCCGACGCCGATGCGCTCGTCGCCGCCGCGCAGCAGGCGGTGGCCGAATTCTCGGCGAGCGGCTGCTGCTATTCGTTTCGCGCGTGGCACACGGACGTGAACGCGGCGGCCGTGCCGTTTCGCGAGCCGCGCGAGGGGCGCTGGCTGATCCTGAGCTGCAGCGGCCCGGCGTCGTCGATGGACGAAGACGTGTTTCGCACGCAGGTCGGGCCGCAACTGAAGGCGCTCGCGCAGCGGCTCGGGCAGACGGTCTGAGAGCGACGAGCTCGCGGGTGTTGCCGTCGCGCGGCAACCGATCCGTGTGTGACGGATGTGGGCGCAGAGGCGATGCGGTGCCGTTGCGTATTGCGCGACGGGCGAACCGCGCTCATCATCGTTCGCCTGCTTCCCCGACGATGAGGTCTGCGATGGCGCACCCCGAACCGATGGAAGGCGGATGCGCGTGCGGCGCGATCCGCTACCGTATCGCCGGCGTTCCGACCGACGCCGGCTTCTGCCACTGCCGGCTCTGCCAGCGCACGACCGGCGCGGCGGTCGTCGCATCGGCATCGGTGCCGATCGACGCATTCGAATATCTGCGGGGCGAACCAACCGTCTACGCGTCGAGCGCATGGGGTGAGCGACGCTTCTGCGGCCGTTGCGGCGCGCAGCTCGAATACCGGCGCTCTGACGCGCCGCAGACGGTCGAGATCAATTACGCGACGCTCGACGAACCGTCGAGGCTGCGTCCGGCGTGGCACGTCTGGTACGGCGATCGTTTCCCGGGCATCGAGATCGACGACGATCTACCGAAGTACGACGACGGTGGCAGGGAGTAGGCGGCCCATCGCGGGCAATGCGCCGGTGCCGGGCGGGTGCGCAAGCGCATTCGACCTTTCTGCGAGAACGAACGAGGAACCGGCCGGCGTCGAGCGACGCGTGTGCTGAAACCCGATTCCCGAGGCAACCCGACACCGGCATCCGCCATCCGGCGCGCCGCGCTTCGCGCGCGCTTCTCCCGCCGATCGCTCAGGCCGTCACCACCTTCGCGAACACCGGCCCCTGCATGAACCGCACGTCGTGCTGGCGCAGCAACTCGCACTGCGTCTCGTCGACCACGCCGTCGAAGATCAGCGGAATCCGCACGCGCTGCGCGTAGGCGACGAGCGCCTTGACCATCCCGTCGCGCAACGCGATGCCTGCATCCATCTTGATGTAGTCGGGGCGCGCCATGTCCGATTCGACCGCGAGGATGCGGCCCGGATCGGGCAGCTTGTCGGCGACCTTGAAGCCGTGATGCTGATAGCTGCGCGTCAGGTAGCCGAGGAATGTCTTGTGGGCGACCGCGACCGCCGGCAGTTCGATCACGATCCGCTCGGGCGGCAGCCCGAAGCGCTGCAGTACCGACGAGAAATGCTTGCCGTGGTCGTACTTCACGCTCTTGAGCAGCCGCTCGTGCACGCGCAGGAACAGCAGCCCGTGACGCTGCGCCCCGAAGAAATTGATCGCGTGCAGCGCGCGCGACAGGCGGTCGATCGCGACCAGCGTCTGGTCGTCGACGGCCGCGTCGACCGGGTCGTGCTGCGCGCCGGTGACGAGCGTGACCGCCTGGAAGCCGAGCTCGTCGCCGTAGCGCTCGATCGCGTCGGCGAACGACGTCGATTGCGGCGCGCCGGGCATCGTCACGTCGTAGATCGGCTCGTACGCGCTGGCGAGCGTGCGCTCGGGCAGATTCGCGCACGCGGTGCCGCCTTCGGCAAGCGCGAGGTGTTCCCGCAGATACGGCAGTTGCCCGGCACGGCTGACCAGCTCGGGGATGGTAGGCGGAATCATCGGCGTGAGAAGGAAAAATGGCGGCCGAAAGGGCCGCCTCGTTGACTTGATATTAGCAGCGCGCGCCGCGCTCGGCTCGGCGTTTCACTCATATGGTTATCCCGTCCCCGAGCGAACGACTAGGGTTTACGTTGATTTCACTATTCGTAATTGGTTTTACTATTCGTAAATCCAAGATTTGTCGCCGATCAAGAAATGCGGCATGCGGGCGCCGCGAAACGGCGCCGTTCACGAATCAATAGGAAGCAAGGAGCGAGACGTGGCGGTTATTGACAGGACAAGCGGGCAGGCGCGCCGCGAGGAGACGGACGGAGCGACGGGCGCGGCGGTGCGCGCACGGCGGGGTTGACGCGCGGATGGCGACCATGAGCATCGATTACCAGACGCTGAAGTTCGAGTACCGCGCCCACGCGCACGACGCGGCCGTCCACCCGGTGATCGTCGTCGGCGCGGGCCCGGTGGGCCTGGCCGCCGCGATCGACCTCGCGCAGCAGGGCGTGCCGGTCGTGCTGCTCGACGACGACGACACGCTGTCGACCGGCTCGCGCGCGATCTGCTTCGCGAAGCGCACGCTCGAGATCTTCGACCGGCTCGGCTGCGGCGAGCGCTTCGTCGACAAGGGCGTGAGCTGGCACGTCGGCAAGGTGTTCCTGCAGGACGAGCAGCTTTACGCGTTCGACCTGCTGCCCGAGGAAGGGCATGCGCGTCCCGCGTTCATCAACCTGCAGCAGTACTACGTCGAAGGCTACCTGGCCGACCGCGCGTTCGAGCTGCCGAACATCGACATCCGCTGGAAGCACAAGGTGACGGGCGTCGACCAGTCGGCCGAACACGCGGTGCTGACGATCGAGACGCCGGACGGCGTCGCGACGCTGCGCGCGCAATACGTGATCGCGGCCGACGGCTCGCGCAGCCCGATGCGCGCGGCGATGGGCCTGGAAAGCCGCGGCCGCACGTTCAAGGACCGCTTCCTGATCGCCGACGTGAAGATGAAGGCGGAGTTTCCGACCGAGCGCTGGTTCTGGTTCGACCCGCCGTTTCACCGCAACCAGTCGGTGCTGCTGCATCGTCAGCCGGACAACGTGTGGCGCATCGACTTCCAGCTCGGCTGGGATGCCGATCCGATCGCCGAGAAGCAGCCGGAGCGCGTGATTCCACGTGTGCGCGCGCTGCTCGGTGCGGACGTCGAGTTCGAGCTCGAATGGGTGAGCGTCTATACGTTCCGCTGCCAGCGGATGGACACGTTCCGTCATGGCCGCGTGCTGTTCGCGGGCGATTCGGCGCACGGCGTGTCGCCGTTCGGCGCGCGCGGTGCGAACAGCGGCGTGCAGGACGCGGACAACCTCGCGTGGAAGCTGAAACTGGTGCTCGACGGCCGTGCGCACGACCGCCTGCTCGACACCTATGCGAGCGAGCGGGAGTTCGCGGCGGACGAGAACATCCGCAACTCGACGCGCTCGACCGATTTCATCACGCCGAAAAGCGCGGTGTCGCGCGTGTTCCGCGACGCGACGCTGAAGCTCGCGCGCGACTGCGAATTTGCGCGCAAGCTGGTGAACAGCGGGCGCCTGTCGGTGCCGGCCGTGCTGGCCGATTCGCCGCTCAACACTCCGGACCGCGGCGGCGACGCATTCGCATGCGCGATGCGGCCGGGCGCGGCGGCGGCCGATGCACCGGTGCGCGCGCAGGGTGCGTCGGGCTGGCTGTTGCAGCATCTGCGCGGCGGCTTCACCGGTGTGCTGTTCGGATTGCCGGGCGACGCGGCCGCGCTCGCGCAGGCCGTCGACGGCCTCGCGCCGGCGGTGCGGCCGGTGCTCGTCGTGCCGGCCGGGCACGCGCAGCCGGCGGCCGGCGTCGACGTCGTGGAGGACATCGACGGGCTCGCCGCGCAGCGCTACGACGCGCAGCCCGGCACGTTTTACCTGCTGCGTCCCGACCAGCACGTCTGCGCCCGCACGCGCACGCTCGACCGTCAGGCGATTGCCGACGCACTGGCGCGCGCGAGCTGCGCACGCTGAATACGATAAAGACACCGGAGACACCGTCATGCCCCCACTCGATACCCGCCCGCGCCTGGCCGACCCCGATGCGTTCTACGAAGCGCTGATCGACATGCATCGCGACCTGTCGGATGCCGACAGCCAGCTCGTCAACGCGAAGCTGATCCTGTTGCTCGCGAACCAGGTCGGCGACGCCGACGTACTGCGCGAAGCGATGGCGCTCGCGCGCCAGGGCGTGACGCCGCCCGTGCATCCGGCCACCGAGGTGGCGCAATGAGCGCGGCGGCCGATACGCGCGTGCTCGAAGTCGAGCGCGTGATCGACGAGACCCATCGCCCGGGTTTTCACTGGATGCTGCTCGCGCTGTGCGGGCTGTGTCTCGTGATCGACGGTTTCGATGCGCAGGCGATGGGCTACGTCGCGCCGAGCGTGATCGCCGAATGGGGCGTGCCGAAGCAGGCGCTCGGGCCCGTGTTCAGCGCGAGCCTGTTCGGCATGCTGCTCGGCGCGCTCGGGCTATCGGTGCTGGCCGACCGGATCGGGCGGCGCCCGGTGCTGATCGGCTCGACGCTGTTCTTCGCGGTGACGATGCTCGCGACGCCGTTCGCGGGCTCGATCCCCGTGCTGATGGCGCTGCGCTTCGTCACCGGTCTCGGCCTCGGCTGCATCATGCCGAACGCGATGGCGCTGGTCGGCGAGTTCAGCCCGGCCGCGCATCGCGTGAAGCGGATGATGATCGTGTCATGCGGCTTCACGCTCGGCGCGGCGCTCGGCGGCTTCATCAGCGCGGCGCTGATTCCGGCGCTCGGCTGGCGTTCGGTGTTCTTCGTCGGCGGTGCGGTGCCGCTCGTGCTGACGATCGCGATGGTCGCGCGGCTGCCCGAATCGCTGCAGTTCCTGGTGCTGAAAGGGCGCGTCGCGCAGGCGCGCGACTGGCTCGCGAGGTTCGCGCCGGAAGCCGGCATCGATGCGAATACGCGGCTCGTCGTGCGCGAACGCGCGGCGAGCGGCGCGCCGGTGGCCGAACTGTTCCGCCATGGCCGCCTGCCGGTCACGCTGCTGCTGTGGGCGATCAGTTTCATGAACCTGATCGATCTGTACTTCCTGTCGAACTGGCTGCCGACCGTGATGCGCGAAGCCGGCTATTCGCCGGGCACGGCGGTGATCGTCGGCACGGTGCTGCAGACGGGTGGCGTGATCGGCACGCTGTCGCTCGGCTGGTTCATCGAACGTTACGGCTTCGTGCGCGTGCTGTTCGCCTGCTTCGCGTGCGCGGCCGTGTCGGTGGGGCTGATCGGCTCGGTCGCGCATGCGCTGCCGTGGCTGCTGGTCGCCGTGTTCGCGGGCGGGTTCTGCGTGGTCGGCGGGCAGCCGGCCGTGAACGCGCTCGCGGGCCAGTATTACCCGACGTCGCTGCGCTCGACGGGCATCGGCTGGAGCCTCGGCATCGGCCGGATCGGCTCGGTGCTCGGGCCGCTCGTCGGCGGACAACTGATTGCGCTCAACTGGTCCAACGGCGCGCTGTTCCACGCGGCCGCGGTGCCCGTGCTGTGCTCGGCGCTGTTCGTGCTCGGCCTTGCGGGCGTCACGCGCCGCAGCGCTGCGCAGGCGCCGAACGCCGCCCTGAATTGATGGAGAAAGGAAAACGATGACGCTTGACCTGTCGAAACCGGCGACCGCCGGCTACCTGAGCGGTTTCGCGAACGAATTCGCGACCGAGGCGCTGCCCGGTGCGCTGCCGCACGGCCGCAACTCGCCGCAGCGCGCGCCGTACGGGCTGTACGCGGAGCAGCTGTCGGGCACCGCGTTCACCGCGCCGCGCGGCCACAACCGCCGCTCATGGCTGTACCGGATTCGCCCGGCCGCCGTGCACCGGCCGTTCGAGCCGTATGCGGGCGCGCAGCGGCTCGTGTCGGAATTCGGCGATTCGGCCGACGTGCCGCCGACGCCGCCGAACCAGCTGCGCTGGGACCCGCTGCCGATGCCGGTCGAGCCGACCGATTTCGTCGACGGTCTCGTGACGATGGCCGGCAACGGGTCGGCCGCCGCGATGAACGGCTGCGCGATCCACCTGTACGCGGCGAACCGTTCGATGCAGGACCGCTTTTTCTACAGCGCGGACGGCGAGCTGCTGATCGTGCCGCAGCAGGGGCGGCTGTTCATCGCGACCGAATTCGGCCGGCTCGACGTCGAGCCGTTCGAGATCGCGGTGATCCCGCGCGGCGTGCGTTTTGCCGTCGCGCTGCCGGACGGCGACGCGCGCGGCTATATCTGCGAGAACTTCGGTGCGCTGCTGCGCCTGCCGGATCTCGGCCCGATCGGCTCGAACGGGCTCGCGAACCCGCGCGATTTCCTGACGCCGCAGGCCGCGTACGAGGATCGCGAAGGCGCGTTCGAGCTGATCGCGAAGCTGAACGGCCGGCTCTGGCGCGCGGATATCGGCCATTCGCCGCTCGACGTCGTCGCGTGGCACGGCAACTACGCACCGTATAAGTACGATCTGCGGCTGTTCAACACGATCGGCTCGATCAGCTTCGACCATCCCGATCCTTCGATCTTCCTCGTGCTGCAGGCGCAGAGCGACACGCCGGGCGTCGACACGATCGACTTCGTGATCTTTCCGCCGCGCTGGCTCGCGGCCGAGGATACGTTCCGCCCGCCGTGGTTCCACCGCAACGTCGCGAGTGAGTTCATGGGGCTCGTGCACGGCGCGTACGACGCGAAGGCCGAAGGCTTCGTGCCGGGCGGCGCGAGCCTGCACAACTGCATGTCGGGCCACGGGCCCGATGCGGACACGTTCGAGAAGGCGTCCGCGAGCGACACGACGAAGCCGCACAAGGTCGACGCGACGATGGCGTTCATGTTCGAAACCCGCACGCTGATTCGGCCGACGCGCTACGCGCTCGACACCGCGCAGCTGCAGGCCGACTACTTCGAATGCTGGCAAGGCATCAAGAAACACTTCAATCCGGAGCAACGATGAGCGACACCCAAGACTGGCGCGCGACGCTCGACCCGGCTCGCAAGAGCTGGATCGACACGGCGAACGATCCCGCGTGCGATTTCCCGATCCAGAACCTGCCGTTCGGGATCTTCAGCGATGCGAAGCAGGGCGTGCGCCGTGCCGGCGTTGCACTGGGCGACCAGATCGTCGATCTCGCGGCACTCGCGCGTGCGGGCCTCGTGACGCTGCCGGCCGGCGCCGACGTGTTCGCCGCGCCGACGCTCAACGCGTTCATCGCGCTCGGCCGCGATGCATGGCGCAGCGTACGCTCGCAACTGTCGGCGCTGTTCTCGCGCGACAACGCGACGCTGCGTGACGATGCGGCGCTGCGCGCGCAGGTACTCGTCGCGCAGCGCGACGCGACGCTGCATCTGCCGGTCGAGATTCCCGGCTACACCGATTTCTATTCGTCGAAGGAGCACGCGACCAACGTCGGCTCGATGTTCCGTGATCCGAAGAATGCGCTGCTGCCGAACTGGTCGGAGATGCCGATCGGCTACAACGGCCGCGCGTCGTCGGTGGTCGTGAGCGGCACGCCGGTGCGGCGCCCGAACGGGCAACTGAAGCTGCCCGACCAGGAGCGTCCGGTGTTCGGTGCGTGCCGCAAGCTCGACATCGAACTGGAGACGGGCTTCATCGTCGGCAAGGGCAACGCACTCGGCGAGCCGATCGCGTGCGAGGACGCGGAAGCGCATATCTTCGGGATGGTGCTGCTGAACGACTGGAGCGCGCGCGACATCCAGCAGTGGGAATACGTGCCGCTCGGGCCGTTCAACTCGAAGGGCTTCGCGACGACGATCTCGCCGTGGATCGTCACGCTCGACGCGCTCGAACCGTTCCGCGTCGCGCAGCCGGAGCAGTCGCCGCAGCCGCTCGCGTATCTGCGGCATGCGGGCAAGCATGCGTTCGATATCGCGCTGGAAGTGACGCTGCGCGCCGAGGGTGCGGCCGAGGCCACGTCGATCTGCCGCACCAACTTCAAGCACATGTACTGGACGATGGCGCAGCAGCTCGCGCATCACACGGTGGCCGGCTGCAACACGCGCGTGGGCGACCTGATGGGTTCGGGCACGATCAGCGGGCCGACCAAGGATTCGTTCGGCAGCCTGCTCGAACTGACGTGGAACGGCAAGGAGCCGGTCGCGCTGAACGGCGGCGGCAGCCGCACGTTCATCGAGGACGGCGACGAGCTGACGCTCGCGGGCTGGTGCCAGGGCGAGGGGTATCGCGTCGGCTTCGGTACGTGTGCAGGCAAGATTTTGCCGGCACGCAGCGTGTGACGGATCGCAGCGCGAAATGTGACGTATAGGTCACGCGTAGAGGACGGCCCGCATTGCGCAGGCCGTTGTCGTTTACCGGAGGAAGAGCGCGAGCGGGCCGGTGCGTACGGGTGCATGATGCTGCGCGCCAACGCCAACGCCAACGCCAACGCCAACGCCAACGCCAACGCCAACGCCAACCCGCATCAGACCGCGCGTTGCACCGCGGCGCGGCGCTCCCACAGCGCGGCCGCGACGAACGCGGCGACACAGGCAACCAGCACGCCGATGAGTGCGTTGCTGCCCAGTTGCTCCATCAACGCGCCGGCAACCAGCGGGCCGCCGAAGCTCGCCGCGCTCCACGACGCCGACACGAGCGAACTCGCGGTGACGAGCGCCGCGCCGCGGAACCGTTCGCCGCACGCGACGAGCGACAGCGTATAGATGCTGCCGGCCGCCGCGCCGAGCACGAACAGCAGCGGCCAGCACAGCCACGGATTCGCGATGACGAACGGCAGCAGCGGCAGGCCGGCCAGCACGATCCAGCCGGCGCCGAGGTGCACGCGTTCGCGGCCGAGCTTGTCCGCGAGCCAGCCGATCGGGAACTGCATCGCGGTATCGCCGAACAGCATGATCGACGCGAGCAGCACGGCGGTCGCGCTCGCGACGCCGTGATCCATCGCATAGAGCGGCAGCAGCGACAGCGCGAGCGTGTCGAACAGCGCGAAGAAGCCGGTGCCGATGATCAGCGCGGGCATGCGCGGCAGCACCGCGAGCCAGCTGTCGTGCGCTGCGTGATGCGCGTCGTCGCCGGCGAGCGGTGCACGGCGGATCGTCGCGAGCGTCGGCAGCGCGAGCAGGAACAGCGCGCCGCACAGCGCGAAGCGGATGCTGGTCGCGCCGGCGATCTGGCTGACCAGCACGGGGCCGGCCATCTGGAACAGCGTGAAATTGGTCGCGTAGATCGCGACGACGCGACCGCGCGTCGAATCGTCGGCGAGCTGGTTCACCCATGCTTCGCCGATCGTGAACAGCAGCATCAGCGCGGCGCCGCACAGCACGCGCAGCACGCCCCACAGGATCAGGTTCGACGTGAACTGCATCAGCACGGTGGCCGCCGCGAGCAGCACGACCGACACGACGATCGCGCGGCGCGCGCCGATGTGCCGTGCGAGCGCGGTGACGAACGGGACGATCGCGAGGCCGCCGAGCGCCTGCGCGGCGGTCAGCATGCCGACGACGTTGGTGCCGTGCCCGGCTTCGGTCAGTGCGAGCGCGGTGAGCGGCAGCGTGGCGCCGGTCCCGAGACCGACGACCGCGACGCTCAGGATCAGCGCGAGGAAGTCGCGATTGAGAATGGCTTTCATCGGCCGCGATGCTACACCGCGACCGTTGAAAGGTCCATGAAGGCCATCAGGATCGGATGGAGTTGCGTACGCAACGATCGCAGCAGGGTGATGTCACACGTACTCGGTCGGCACGACCACCGGCCGGCGTTCGAGCGACGCCGACCACAGCGTGAGCGCGAGCGCCGCGACCGCCATCGCGACACCGACCCACGGCAGGCTCACGAGCGACACGCCCGAGCCGATCGCCATCCCGCCGAGCCACGCGCCGGTCGCGTTGCCGAGGTTGAACGCGCCCTGGTTGAGCGTCGACGCGAGGTTCGGCGCGTCGCTCGCGCGATCGACGATCATGATCTGCAGCGGCGGCACGATCGCGAACGCGAGGATGCCCCACACGAAGATCGTCGCGAGCGCGGCGAACGGCAGATGCATCGTGCCCGCGAACAGCGCGAGGACGATGCCGATCAGCGCGAGCGTCGCGATCAGCGACGGCATCCGGCGCCAGTCGGCGAGCTTGCCGCCGAGCGTGCCGCCGACGGTCAGGCCGAGGCCGAACAGCAGCAGCACGTAGGTGACCTGGCGCGGCGAGAAGCCCGTCACGTCCTCGAGGATCGGCGTGATGTACGTGAACACGCTGAACAGGCTC
Organism: Burkholderia sp. KCJ3K979; assembly: GCF_016759955.1. Taxonomy (NCBI): domain Bacteria; kingdom Pseudomonadati; phylum Pseudomonadota; class Betaproteobacteria; order Burkholderiales; family Burkholderiaceae; genus Burkholderia; species Burkholderia sp. KCJ3K979. The sequence continues at coordinate 18,855 of NZ_JACFYV010000034.1, read as the reverse complement.
GCGGACGCGAGCACGCTGATGCCGAGCACCATCAGCACCTGCGGGTGCTTCAGCACGCTGAATTCGCGCGTGATGCTGGTGTCGGGCATCGCGAGGTTCTTCGGCAGGCACACCGCGAGCGCGGCGGCCGCGGCGATGCCGATGCCGGTGACGGCCCAGAACGTCGCGCGCCAGCCGAACGCCTGGCCGAGCGCGGTGCCGAGCGGCACGCCGAGCACGTTCGCGAGCGTGAGGCCGGTGAACATCAGCGCGATCGCCTGTGCGCGGCGGTTCGGTGCGACGAGGTTGCTCGCGACCACCGAGCCGATGCCGAAGAACGCACCGTGGCAGAACGCGGTGACGACGCGCGCGGCCATCAGCACCGCGTAGCCGGGCGCGATCGCGCAGAACAGGTTGCCGGCGATGAACAGCCCGATCAGGCTCATCAGCGCACGCTTGCGCGGCATCTTCGCGGTGACGATCGCGAGGATCGGCGCGCCGATCGTCACGCCGAGCGCGTAGCCCGACACGAGCATCCCGGCGGCCGGAATCGACACGCCGAGGTCGCGCGCGACATTGGGCAGCAGCCCCATGATCACGAATTCGGTGGTACCGATTCCAAATGCGGCGACGGCAAGGGCGAAAAGAGGCAGGGGCATCGCGGTAGGCTCGGGAAAGGATGCCGCTCGAGCCAGGCGCGGGAGGCGCGGAGCGGGCGGTCGGTGAGGCGAACGTCAGCCGCGATTCTACTTCAGTGAAAACCCCTATGCTTGGGGCCAAAACAGGTGTTGCCGGCGTGCGACGGGGTGGTGAGCGGCAAGCTCACAGTGTGGGATTCGCGGGGGCCCAGGCCGGGATGATGGCGGCTGCCGGCGGGTGAGATCACGCGATGCGTTCGGACGGCCCGTCGCGCATCGCGTCCGGCGTGTGCTTCGTTTCGCTGCCCCCATCCGCTGGCGCCGCAGCCGCTCCGGCCCCACCGATCGCAGCCGGATCGTCCCAGCCGTTCTCGAACAGGCAGGCTTCGATCGGCATCCGCGCGGCCCAGCGCTCTGCTTCGAGCATCGGCTTCGCATAGAACGCGTCGACGTGGCCGACGCACAGCACGGCGATCGGCTTCGCGCCGTCGGGCATCCGCAGCAGCGTGCGCAGCGCATCGACGTCGAACAGCGACACCCAGCCCATCCCGAGCCCTTCCGCGCGCGCGGCCAGCCACATGTTCTGGATCGCGCACGCGGCGGAGGCCAGATCCATCTCCGGCAGCGTGCGGCGGCCGAATACGTGGCGTTCGCGGCCGTCGGCGAGCGCGACGACCAGCAACTCGCCGCATTCGCGCACGCCCTCGACCTTCAGCCGCATGAATTCCTCCTGGCGCTCGCCGAGCGCGTCGGCGGTCGCGCGGCGTTCGGCCTCGACCAGCGCGTGGATCGAGGTGCGCAGGGCGGGATCGGTGATGCGGATGAAGCGCCACGGCTGCATGAAACCGACGCTCGGCGCATGGTGCGCCGCGCGCAGTAGCCGCGCGAGCACGGCCGGATCGACGGGCGCCGGTGTGAAGTGGCGCATGTCGCGCCGTTCGAAGATGGCACGGTAGACGGCGGCGATGTCTGAATCGTCGAAACGCATGAGCGGCAAAGGCAGGGAAGGACGTCGACGCAACGATAGCAGACGGCGCGCGCGAAACGTTACTTCAGCCGAAACAATGCGCTGAATTGTTGACGAGGACGAGTGCGGTGCGCGGCAGCACGCACAAGCAAACGATTGCGGATGCGCTGCCGGCCATCAAACGTGCGGTTTCTCAGCGGTTTGCGGTCACGACGTTCTGCGGCGCGCCCGCGTGCCACGCCTCGATGTTCAGCAGCGTCGTGTGCGCGATCTCGGCCAGCGCCTCGCGCGTGAAGAACGCCTGGTGCGACGTGACGATCACGTTCGGGAACGTCAGCAGGCGCGCGAGCACGTCGTCCTGCAGCGGCAGGTCGGAGTGATCCTCGAAGAAGAGCCCGCTTTCCTCCTCGTACACGTCGAGCCCGAGATGGCCGAGCTGGCCGCTCTTGAGCGCGTCGACCAGCGCCTGCGCATCGACGAGGCCGCCACGCCCGGTGTTGATCAGCATTGCGCCGTGCTTCATCCGCGCGAGCGTCCGCTCGTTGATCAGGTGGTGTGTCGACGGCAGCAGCGGGCAATGCAGGCTGACGATGTCGGCATGACGCAGCAGCTCGTCGAGCTCGACGTAGCGCGCGCCGAACGCGATCAGCTCGTCGTTGTACGGCGGCACCGAATGCGCGAGCACGTGCATCCCGAAGCCCATCATGATCTTCGCGAACACGCTGCCGATGATGCCGGTGCCGATCACGCCGACGGTCTTGCCGTGCAGGTCGAAGCCCAGCAGGCCGTTCAGCGAGAAGTCGCCTTCGCGGGTGCGGGCGACGGCGCGCGGCAGGCGGCGATTGAGTGCGAGGATCAGCGCGACCGCGTGCTCGGCGACCGCATGCGGCGAATACGCGGGCACGCGCACGACCGTGATGCCGAGCCGTTCGGCGGCGGCGAGGTCGACATGGTTGAAGCCCGCCGAGCGCAGTGCGATCAGCCGCGTGCCGCCGTCGGCGAGCCGTTCGAGCACGGCCGCGTCGACGGTGTCGTTGACGAACGGGCAGACCACGTCATAGCCGTGCGCGAGGATCGCGGTTTCCGCGTCGAGGTGCGACGGCTGGAAGTGCAGCCGATAGCCGAACTGCCGGTTGGCGGCGGTGAACGAATCGTCGTCGTACTGCCGGCTGCTGAACAGGATCACGCGCACGCTGCACCTCCGATGGCTGACGCGCGCAGTTTACTGCAGCCCCGTGACGATGTCGGAGCGTTCGGGGCCGCGTACCGGCCGCAGGAAGCCGTAATCCGCCTGCTCGCGGGCGGCCGGCGCGCTGAAGTGCTCGAGCGTGTGCTCGACGAAGCTGCGGGTGCGGGCCGGCACGTACTGGCGGTTCGGATAGACGAGCGACAACTGCGTGTCGGGATCGTCGATCCGGTAGCCGGCCATCAGCCGCACGAGCGTGCCGTGGTTGAGTGCGTCGGCGACGCACGGCTCGGGCAGGATCGCGATGCCGGCGCCGGCCACGGCCGCCGCCTGGACGAGCGCGAGCTGGTTGACCGTGCAGGCCGGGCGCACCGTGACCGAATGGGCGACGCCGTCGTGGCCGACCAGTTGCCAGGTCGGTGCGTGCTGGTGCGGCGCGAGCGTGACCCAGTCGTGGCCCGGCAGGTCGTCGGGCACGCGCGGCTCGCCGCGGCGGTCGAGATAGGCCGGCGCCGCGCACGCGACGAACGGGTTCGGTGCGAGCGCATGGCCGATCAGCGTCGGGTTGCCGTCGAGCCGGGTGCCGGTGACGATGCCGACGTCGTAGCCGGAATCGAGCACGTCGAGCGGCCCTTCGGCGACGGTCAGCTGCACGCGCAGCTCGGGGTAGCGGTGCCGGAAGCCGCTGACGAGCGGCGTCAGCGCCAGCGGCGACAGCAGCCCCGACGCGACGACGCGCAGCGTGCCGGCCGGTTCGCGCACGGCATGCGCGACGGACGATTCGAGGTGGTCGAATTCCTCGAGCAGCGCGCGGCAACCATCGAGGTAGCGCACGCCAGCCTCGGTGAGCGACAGATTGCGCGTGGTGCGATGGATCAGCCGTGTGTTCAGGTGGCCCTCGAGCATCGCGATCGAACGCGTGACGAGCGCATTGGACACGCCGAGATGGTGCGCCGCGCGCCGGAAGCTTTGCTGCTCGGCGACGCAGACGAATACACGCATGGTCTGAATCTGGTTCATGGCTTGCGTATTTCTGGCCCGGTTGATTGATTATGGTTGTGATTTTTCGCCGCGCAACGTCGAAAGCGCATCGCGCGGCTCCAGCTTGCCCTCGTATCGAAAAATCGATTTTTCGATTCCGTAGACAATTGTTCAATACAGAACCGATATCCGTCAACCTGAGAAAATGGGCGGCTTGCGTAAAATCGAAATCGCGGGTACCGGTTTAACGCTGCAACGCAGCAAGAACGCACCGGACAAAACCGAATCGGTATTGGAGTATGTGTCGATTTGGAGAATATTTATCAAATTAATCAATGTGTTGTAGGTGGTTCGAGCGAGCGGGTACACGGCAGTGCAGGAGTCGTTCCCCAATACGATCAGGAATGGTGGATGTTTTTTCAACGTTCGGATTTTGTGTATCGAATTCGCTCCGTGATTTGTATCAGGTGGCCGGTGTATTGCGCGCGATCCGCCAATTGGGCTGAGCCGCCGGTTTCGAAGAATCGTCTTGATATTGGCGAAGAAAATCGCGCGTACGGAACCCGAATGGAACCGTTTCGCAACCGGGGGCAATCCTTTTTCCAATCCGGACGATCATCGCGCGTGCGGCGAACGGCCGGTCTGGCCCGGTTCGATGACCGGGCCACCGTCGCGCTGTCCGGACGTGCGTGCCTCTTGCGCGAGGCGGCGGAACACGGAATGATCGATCAGTTCGCCGCGTGCAACGGGCCCCGTGCTGCGGGCGTTCGAGCACTTCCTTTCCTCATCCTTTTCCAGCCATGTCCATCGATTACTCGCCGATTCCCTGTCCCGTCGTCGTGCCGCTCGACGCGATCCTGCCCGAAGAACCGCTGCTGATGATGGGGGCCGGCCCGGTTCCGATTCCGGCCGCGGTGGCCAAGGCGAACACGATCGTGATCAACCACCTCGGCGCGACGATGGCGAAGATCATCGAGCAGGTGAAGGAGATGGCGCGTTACGTGTTCCAGACCCGCACGAAGTGGGTGCTCGGCGTCGCGGGCCCCGGCTCGGCCGCGATGGAAATGGCGATCTCGAACCTCGCATGGCGCGGCACGCGCGTGCTGTCGATCCGCAACGGCTTCTTCAGCGCGCGGATGGCCGAGATGGCCACGCGTGTCGGCGCCGACGTCGCGACGCTCGAAGTGGCCGATCGTGCGGTGGCGAGCCTCGACGAGATCGCCGACGCGATCGCGCGCGAGCGGCCCGAGATCGTCACGATCGTGCAGGGCGAGACGTCGAACACCGTGTGGAACCGCGACCTGCGCGACATCGCGGCGCTCGCGAAGGCGGCCGGCGCGCTGGTCGTCGTCGACGCGGTGTGCACGCTGTCGACGATGCCGCTCGAGATGGACGCGTGGGGCATCGACGCGGTGATCACCGGCGGCCAGAAGGGGCTGTCGTCGATCCCGGGCGTGTCGCTGATCGCGTTCTCCGATGCCGCGTGGGAGCGTATGAAGACGCGCCCCGAGCCGAACGCGCACTGGTGTCTCGACATGGCGCTCGCGGAGAACTTCTGGCACAACGCCGGCTATCACTACACGGCGCCCGTGTCGGGGGTGCTCGCGCTGCACGAGGCGCTGCGGCTGGTTTGCGCGGAGACGCTCGAAAGCCGCTTCGCGCGCCACCTGCGCTGCTCGCTGGCGCTGCAGGCGGGCGTCGAGTCGATGGGGCTCAAGCTCTATGCGCCGAAGGACTGCCGGCTCAATTCGGTGGTCGGGATCGAGACGCCGGAGGGGCTGACGCCCGGGATGGTCTGCGGCCATATCTCGAAGCAGTACCAGGTCGAGATCTCGGGTTCGTTCGGGTTGCCGATCGTGCGGATCGGGCAGATGGGCGAGCAGTGCCGCGAACACAACCTGTTCCGCACGCTGCATGCGTTCGGCCGCACGATGGTCGACCTGAAGGTGCCGGTCGACCTGCCGGCCGGCGTCGCGGCGCTCGAACAGGAACTGTCGCGGCGCGGCGCGTAAGCGCGGAACAGCGGAAAGGGGCCGCGCTCAGCGGCCTTGCATCGCGCGCCGATACGTATTCGGCGTCGTGCCGTGCGCGTCGCGAAAGCGATGGCTGAAGTGGCCGGCGTTCGCGTAGCCGCAGTCGGCCGCGATCTGCGCGAGCGGCAGCGACGTCGTGCGCAGCAGCTCGCGGGCCCGGGCGAGCCGTTGCTCGGCCACCCACGCGTGCGGCGCGCGGCCGAACGACAGCCGGAACATCCGCGAGAAATGGTATTCGGACAGCGCGGCGACCTCGGCAAGTTCGCCGAGCGTCAGCGGCTGCGTGAGATACGTGTCGATGTAGTCGCGCACGCGGCGGCGCACGGCCGGCGCCAGCCCGCCGCGGAACGACGTGTCGGTGCGCGTCGTGCTCTGCCCGCGCAGCAGCAGGCTGAGTACTTCGTGCGCGGTCTCGTTCACGCGCAGCCGCTCGTCGGCATCGTCCCAGCCATCCAGCGCGAGCGAGCGCAGCAGCGCCGCGACGCGTGCATCCTCGAAATAGGTGCGATCGGCGAGCTTCAGCTCGCGCGGCTCGCGATCGAGCTCGCGGATCGCACGCTGCGTGAAGTGCTCGGGCAGGAAATAGAGGTGGATGAAATGCATTTCGCCGCGCACCCACCAGCGTGATTCATGGTCGCCCGGCAACGCGCACAGCAGGCTCGGCGCGCCGTAGCGCGGCACGCGCTGGCGCTCGGTCCGGTAGCCGCCGTCGAGGTAGCACGACAGCGTGTGGTGGCCGGGTTGCTCGTAGACCGTCTCGCTTTCATCGGTGATCCGCGTCCATTCGGCGATCGCGAGGTGATCGCCGAGCCATGCGAAGCGCTCGAGCGTCGCGTTCGCGTCGGCGAGCGTGCGACAGACCGACTGCAGGCCGAACGGCAGATCGCCGCCGGCCAGGGCGGCGGCGCGATCGACGGGCGGGGCGCAGAGGGAGAGACTCATGATGCGCCGAGTATAAGCGGGCACGCGGCGCCGCGTGCGGCGCGCCGAAAAAGACCGCAATTCCGGACAATCGACCCACGCTGGGCGACGGCATAGTCGGGATCCCGATTCACCCGATTGTCCGGAATGCCGCCATGAACCTGTCGCTTTATTTCGTCACCGTGCTGATCTGGGGCACCACCTGGATCGCGATCAAGTGGCAGCTCGGCTCGGTGCCGCCGCCCGTGTCGATCGCGTGGCGCTTCTGGCTCGCGGCCGCCGTGCTGTTCGCGCTGCTGCGCGTGATGCGCCGCCCGGTGCGCCCGCCGCGCGAGGCGTGGCGCTTTCTCGTCGCGCAGGGCTTCGCGCTGTTCTGCCTGAACTTCCTGTGCTTCTACTACGCGGAGCAGGTCGTGCCGAGCGGCCTCGTCGCGGTGATCTTCTCGACCGCGCCGCTGCTGAACTCGATCAACGGCCGGTTGTTCATGGGCCGCCCGCTGCGGCCGTCGGCGATCGCCGGCGCGCTGCTCGGCCTGACGGGCATCGCATGCCTGTTCTGGCAGCAGATGGCCGGCCATCTCGACGACCATGCGACGTGGACGGGGCTCGCGATCGCGTTCGCCGGCACGATGTGCTTCTCGGCGGGCAACCTGCTGTCGAGCCGGATGCAGTCGATGGGGCTGCATCCGCTCGTGACCAACGGCTGGGCGATGCTGATCGGCGCGGCGATCCTGACCGTCGGCAGCGCGGCGGCCGGGATGCCGTTCACGCTCGACACGAGCCCGCGCTATCTCGGCGCGCTAGTGTATCTCGCCGTGCCGGGCTCGGTGATCGGCTTCACCGCTTACCTGACGCTCGTCGGCCGGATCGGACCGGAGCGCGCGGCGTACTGCACGGTGCTGTTCCCGATCGTCGCGCTGGCCGTGTCGACGGTGTTCGAGGGCTACCAGTGGTCGCCGCTGGCGGTGCTGGGGCTGCTGCTCGTGGTGGCCGGCAATCTCGTCGCGTTCGACCTCACGCGGAAGCTGTTTCTGCGGACGGCGTGATCGATCCTCGCTGTCGTCATATCGATCGACGGATGAAAAAACGCCCGCATCGCGCGGGCGTTTTATTTTGGCGGCGGGGCGAAGGTCGCGGCCGGCCGCCGTGCACGGCGCAGGCATCACGCCGTCGCGCCGCTCCCCGCCACGCGCGCCTGCCGCTGATACAGCACCATCGATAGCGCGACGCCCGCCGCGGCGGCCACCGCCGCGAACAGGAATACCTGCGGATAGCCGAACGCACCTGCCACATAGCCGGCCAGCGGGCCGGTGATGCCGAGCGACAGGTCGAGGAACACCGAGTACGCGGACAGCGCCGCGCCACGGCTCGCGGGCGGCACGAGCGCGACGGCCTCGACGCCGAGCGCCGGGAAGATCAGCGCGAAGCCGAAGCCCGTGAGCGCCGCGCCGACCAGCGCGACGTGCGGTACCGGCGCGAGCCACAGCAGCAGCAGGCCCGCGGATTCGAACGCGAACGACACGATCGCGACGCGGAAGCCGCCGTAGGTCTTGATCGTGTTCGCGAACAGCAGGCGCGCGCCGATGAACAGCGTGCCGAATACCGTCAGCGACAGCGCGGCGTTCGGCCAGTGGCGCGCCGCGTAGTACAGCGTGACGAAGGTGGCGATCGAGCCGAAGCCGGCCGAACCGAGCGCGAGACCGAGGCCGTGCGGCAGCACGCGCGTGAACACGCTCGCATACGACATCCGTTCGCCGTGCACCAGCGGCACCGGCGCGATCAGGCGGGCGAGGTAGAAGCCGAGCGCGGCCAGCGCGATCACGATCACGCCGATCAGCGCCGGATTCAGCGTATGCGCGATCGCGACGCCGACCGGCGCGCCGAGCGCGAGCGCGCCGTAGGTCGCGATGCCGTTCCACGAGATCACCTTCGCGTTGTGCGCGACGCCGACCCGGCCGATGCCCCACAGGATCGCGCCGGTGCCGCACAGGCTTTCGCCGACGCCGAGCACGAGCCGGCTCGCGACCAGCAGCACGAGGCTCGCGACCGGCCAGTGCGCGAGCAGCAGCGCGACGAGCAGCAGCACGCCCGACACGCCGCAGCCGACCAGCCCGCGCAGCACGGTCTGCTTCGGCCCGAGCGTATCGGCGAGGCGCCCGGCGAGCGGCCGCGAGGCGAGCGTCGCGAAGTACTGGACGCTGATCGCGCCACCCGCGACGATCGCCGAAAAGCCGAGGTCGTCGTGGACGAAGCCCGGCAGCACCGCGAGCGGCAGGCCGATGGTCAGGTAGCAGATGAACGTGAAGCAGACGACGGACACGATTTGCAGCGTGACCGCGAACCCGCTGCGCGGCGGTGTGGCGGAATCGGAGGACATGGGGTCGGAACGAATGACGGAACGAACGGAAAACGGCGGAAAAGGGAATCGGGATTTTCCCATGGAACCGGTTTTCCCGCAGGTACCATTTAGTTAATCGAGCCCCGTTCCGGAGGATCGCGGACGGTCGCGGGCGACCGGGACGGGCCCGAGCGCACCGTGCGGCAAGGGTGTCGGCCGGCCGGGCCCGCATATCGCGGCAGTTATATGAGCCGCATGCGTGATGGGCTATGGGTTGCGGAATTTGACGGTGATAGCGTGCAAACTGTCAGAAAAACGTCGGTCGAGCGCTCCGCGCAGGCCGCCTTGCCCCCCATTTGAAGAAACGCCGAGACATGAGTGAGCCGATCCGCTTCTATCATCGTCACGCGATCCGCGAAGTCAGCGGCGCGGACGTGACCCGCACCGTGCTGCAATACCTGCGCGAGGACGCGCATTGCACCGGCACCAAGGAAGGCTGCGCGGAAGGCGACTGCGGCGCGTGCACGGTCGTCGTCGGCGAGCTGACCGATGCCGGCGCGGTCGAGTTCAAGGCCGTCAACGCGTGCATCCAGTTCCTGCCGACGCTCGACGGCAAGGCGCTCCTGACGGTCGAGGACCTGCGCCAGCCGGACGGCACGCTGCATCCGGTGCAGCAGGCGATGGTCGATTGCCACGGTTCGCAATGCGGGTTCTGCACGCCCGGCTTCGTGATGTCGATGTGGGCGCTGTACGAGAAGCACGGCCACGAAGGCTGCGGCAGTGCGTGCGCGAAGGCGAAGGACGTGCCGACGCGCACCGAGATCGCCGATGCGCTGACCGGCAACCTGTGCCGCTGCACCGGCTATCGCCCGATCGTCGATGCGGCGGTGCGGATGTTCGACGCGGCCGGCGAAGGTGCGACCGGCGAAGGCGCGGCCGGCGAAGGTGCTCAGGCACCGTCGGCGCCGGTCGACACGGCCGCGCTCGCCCGCACGCTTGCATCGCTCAAGCGCGACGACACGTTCGACTACACGACGGTCAACGGCGAACGCTTCGCGGCGCCGCGCACGCTCGACGCATTGGCCGCGCTGAAGGCGGAGCGCCCCGACGCGCGCATTCTCGCCGGCAGCACCGACATCGGCCTGTGGGTCACGAAGCAGATGCGCCGCCTCGACGACCTGATCTACGTCGGCCAGATCGCCGAACTGCAGCAGATCGTGCACGGCGACGACTGGATCGGGATCGGCGCAGGCGTGACGGTCGAGAAGGCCTATGCGGCGCTGGCCGGCACGTATCCGGAACTGACCGAGATGTGGAAGCGCTTCGCGTCGCTGCCGATCCGCAACGCGGGCACGCTCGGCGGCAACGTCGCGAACGGCTCGCCGATCGGCGATTCGATGCCGGGCCTGATCGCGCTCGGCGCGCGCGTCGTGCTGCGCGGCGGCGACACGGTGCGCGAGCTGCCGCTCGAGGCGCTCTATACGGGCTACCAGCAGAAGGACATGGCGCCGCACGAATTCGTCGTCGGCCTGAAGGTGCCGACCCGCACCGGCGCGCGCGACAAGCTGCAGTTCCGCACGTACAAGCTGTCGAAGCGCTTCGACTCGGACATCTCGGCCGTGTGCGCGGCGTTCGCGTTCATCGCGGACGGCGACACGATCCGCGAACCGCGCATCGCGTTCGGCGGAATGGCCGCGACGCCGAAGCGCGCGGCCAATACGGAAGCCGTGCTCGACGGCGCGCAGTGGCACGAAGCCACCGCGCAGGCCGCGATGCAGGCGCTCGAGCGCGACTACCAGCCGTTGTCCGACATGCGCGCGACGAGCACGTATCGGCTCGAGACCGCGAAGAACCTGATGTATCGATTCTGGCTGGAGACGCGTCCGCACGACCCGCTGCCGCCGCAAGCCTTGAACGTGCGCGAAGTGGCCGCCGAAATCGCCGCTGAAGCGGCCAACGACGCGGCGCGCGTCTGACGAGGGAGAACACCGAACATGAACCAGCAAGCAGAACCGTTCCTGAGCACCCTCGATCCGCAGGCCGACGCCGCGCAGGTGCACGTGTCGCGCGCCCACGAATCCGCCCACCTGCACGTGAGCGGGCGCGCCACCTACACCGACGACATTCCGCTCGTCGCCGGCACGCTGCACGCGGCGCTCGGGTTGTCGGCGAAGCCGCACGCGAAGATCGTGTCGATGAACTTCGACGCGGTGCGCGCGACGCCGGGCGTGGTCGCCGTGTTCACGGCCGACGACATCCCGGGCGTCAACGATTGCGGCCCGATCATCCACGACGATCCGGTGCTCGCAAAGGGCGTCGTGCAGTTCGTCGGCCAGCCGATGTTCATCGTCGTCGCGACGTCGCACGAAACCGCGCGGCTCGCCGCGCGCCGCGCGCAGGTCGACTACGAGGAGCTGCCGGCGATTTTGACCGCGCAGGAAGCGCGCAAGGCCGAAACCTACGTGATCCCGCCGCTGAAGCTCGCACGCGGCGACGCGGCCGCGCGGCTCGCCGCCGCACCGCACCGCGAGTCGGGCGAGATGCTGCTCGGCGGGCAGGAGCAGTTCTACCTCGAAGGGCAGATCGCGTACGCGGTGCCGAAGGACGACGACGGGATGCACGTGTACTGCTCGACGCAGCACCCGAGCGAGATGCAGCACCTCGTCGCGCACGTGCTCGGCGTCGCGTCGCACAACGTGCTGGTCGAATGCCGCCGGATGGGCGGCGGATTCGGCGGCAAGGAATCGCAGTCGGGGCTGTTCGCGTGCTGCGCGGCGCTCGCCGCATGGAAGCTGCTGTGCCCGGTGAAGCTGCGCCCGGACCGCGACGACGACATGATGATCACCGGCAAGCGGCACGACTTCCATTACCGCTTCGACGTCGGCTACGACGACGATGGCCGCATCGACGGCGTAGCGCTCGACATGACGTCGCGCTGCGGCTTCTCGGCCGACTTGTCCGGCCCGGTGATGACGCGCGCGGTGTGCCACTTCGACAACGCGTACTGGCTCGGCGACGTCGACATCGCCGGCTACTGCGGCAAGACCAACACGCAGTCGAACACCGCGTTCCGCGGCTTCGGCGGCCCGCAGGGTGCGTTCGCGATCGAATACATCCTCGACGACATCGCGCGTTCGCTCGGCCGCGATCCGCTCGACGTCCGCTACGCGAACCTGTATGGCAAGACCGAGCGCAACGTGACGCCGTACGGGCAGACGGTCGAGGACAACGTGCTGCAGGAGCTGCTCGGCGAACTCGAGACGACGAGCGACTACCGTGCGCGGCGCGCGGGCGTGCGCGCCTTCAACGCACGCAACACTGTGTTGAAGAAGGGCATCGCGCTCACGCCGGTGAAGTTCGGCATCGCGTTCAACGTCACGCACTTCAACCAGGCCGGCGCGCTGGTGCACATCTACACCGACGGCTCGGTGCTCGTGAACCACGGCGGCACGGAGATGGGGCAGGGGCTCAACACGAAGGTCGCGCAGGTGGTCGCGCACGAGCTCGGCATCCGCTTCGGCCGGATCCGCGTGACGGCGACCGACACGAGCAAGGTCGCGAACACGTCCGCGACGGCGGCGTCGACGGGCTCGGACCTGAACGGCAAGGCCGCGCAGGATGCGGCGCGCCAGTTGCGCGAGCGGCTCGCGGTGTTCGCGGCGAAGCAGTTCGGCGACGGCAAGGTCGATGCGGCCGACGTGAAGTTCGGCAACGACGTCGTGTGGGTCGGCGGCCATGGCGTGCCGTTCGGCGAAGTGATCGCGAAGGCGTACCTCGCGCGTGTGCAGCTGTGGTCCGACGGCTTCTATGCGACGCCGAAGCTGCACTGGGATCAGTCGAAGCTGCAGGGCCGGCCGTTCTACTACTACTCGTACGGCGCGGCCGTGTCGGAAGTCGTGATCGACACGCTGACCGGCGAAATGCGCACGCTGCGCGTCGATGCGCTGCACGACGTGGGCGCGTCGCTGAACCCGGCGCTCGACATCGGCCAGGTCGAAGGCGCGTTCATCCAGGGGATGGGCTGGCTGACGACCGAGGAGCTGTGGTGGAACCAGGGCGGCAAGCTGATGACGCACGCGCCGTCCACGTACAAGATCCCGACGGTGAACGACACGCCGCCCGAGTTCAACGTGCGGCTGTTCCAGAACCGCAACGTCGAGGACAGCATCCACCGTTCGAAGGCCGTCGGCGAACCGCCGCTGCTGCTGCCGTTCTCGGTGTTCTTCGCGGTGCGCGACGCCGTGGCCGCGGTCGGCGACTACCAGGTGAACCCGCCGCTCGACGCGCCGGCCACCGGCGAGTCGATCCTGCGCGCGATCGGCGCGGTGCGGGCGGCGAGCGCCGCGCGGGCAGGCTGAGATGAACCGCCTCTCCACGCTCGCTTCGTGCGCCGGCCCCGACGGGGCGGTCAGCCTCGTCGTCAGGCCGGCTCGGCGGAGGCCGGCATGAACGGCCCCGCTCGTTCGCCTCGTGCCGCGTCGCAGGCGCCCGCCGCCGGCTGCGACGGCGCGTGCGGCAGCGCGCCGTCGTCGATGCAGCCGTTCGCGCCGGGCACCGGCCAGCGCAACCGCGCGACCGGCGCGCCGGCGCCGATGCACATCGTGCTGTTCGGTGCGGGGCACGTCGGCCACGCGCTCGTCACGCTGCTCGGCGCGCTGCCGTGCGTCGTGCAGTGGGTCGACACGCGCGACGAGCTGTTTCCGGACGAATGTCCGCCGAACGTGCAGCCGGAGCCGACCGACACGCCGGAGGCCGTCGTCGACGCGGCGCCGCCCGGCGCGTACTTCCTCGTGATGACGCACAACCATGCGCTCGACTTCTCGCTCGCCGCGCAGATCATGCGGCGGCGCGACTACGCGTACTTCGGGATGATCGGCTCGCGCACCAAGCGCGTGAAGTTCGAGCGCAGGCTCGCTGCGCGCGGCGTCGATCCGGCGCGGCTCGTGGAGATGGTGTGTCCGATCGGCGTCGCGGGCATCGTCGACAAGGCGCCGGGCGCGATCGCAGTGGCCGTCTGCGCGGAACTGCTGCAGGCCCGCTCGGGCATGCCGGTGGCCGATGCGAAGGCGGCTGCGGCCGGCCGCGCACGCGACGACGTGTCCTGCGCGCGATAAAGCCACGGTAAAACGGCGACGCCGCGCGGCCGGCGCACGGCCGCGCGTTTTTGCATACACTGCACGACCATGCGCGGCAGCGGGTCGCGCTTCACCTCACCGTGCACGCACCCATGTCCGATCACTCCGTCTATCTCGACGCGCTCGATGCGAGCCTCGTCGCCATCGAGCGCTGGCTATCCGGCGTCGATACCGCGCCCGCGGCGCTCGATGCACTGCTCGCCACGTTTTCCGCGGACTTCACGATGATCCTGACCGACGGCCGGGTGGTCGACCATGACGGCATGCACGCGCTGTTCGCGAAGCTGGCCGGCGCGAAGCCGGGGCTGCGCATCACGCTGTCGAAGATCCGCGTGCTCGCGGCCGACGCATCGCATGCGGTGCTCACCTATCTCGAAGCGCAGCACGCGGCAGCGGGCGAGCTGCCCGCGCGCCGTGCGACCGCCGTGTTCACGCGTGATGCGGCGGGCGTCGTGCGCTGGACCCATCTGCAGGAAACCTTCTGCACGGCCTGAGCGGCTGCGCTGCCTGACCCGTCGCGCTGCCTGCCCCGTCATACTGCGCTTCGGCCGCGCGTCAGCGCTTGCGCGTGCGGGCGACCGTCAGCTCGTCGGACACGCTCTGCATCAGCGCGCACAGCCACGCGATGTCGGTCGGCCGATCGGGTTGCGGGTGCGTGAGCAGGTAGCTCTTGATGCGCGGGAACGGCACGGGCGGCGTGACGACGACGAGCGGCAGCAGTTGCGCATAGTGTGTCGCGAAGCGGCGCGTCGTCGTGAAGATCAGGTCCGACTGCAGCAGCACCTGCGGCACGATGCCGAAGTACGGCAGCGTCGTCACGATACGCCGCGTGAGGCGCGCGCGTGCCAGGCCGATTTCGATCGCGTTGCGCTTGTCGCCGGTGTACGGCGTCGGTGCGACGTGCGCGGCCGATGCATACGCTTCGCGCGTGAGCGGCGCGCGGGCAAGCGGATGCGCGTCGCGCATCAGGCACACGATCGTGTCGGAGAACAGGTCCTGGCGCGCGAACTGCGGGTCGGGCTTCGGCCAGTTGCCGATCACGAGATCGAGCGCGCCCGATTCGAGCGCGCCCGCGTGGTCGAGCGCGGGATTGAGCGAATCGATTTCCAGATGGGCATGCGGCGCCGCGTCGCGAAAGCGCTCGATCAGCGTCGGCATGAAGAAGTCGTTCAGGTAGTCGGGCGCGGCGACGCGGAACGTGCGCCGCGCGGATGACGGATCGAAGTCGCCGTGCGGCGTCGCGATGAAATCGACCTCGCGCAGCGCCCGCGACGCGGCTTCGAGCAGCGACGCGCCGTATTCGGTCGGCACCATGCCCGATTTGCCGCGCACGAGGATCGGGTCGTTCAGCGTCTCGCGCAGCTTGCGCAGCGCGGTGCTGATCGCGGGCTGGGTCTGGTTCAGCCGCAACGCGGCCTGCGTGACGCTGCGCTCGAGCAGCAGCGTGCGCAGCACGCGCACGAGCCAGATGTCGAGCGAGGCGGTACGGTCGTCTTCCATGGGTGGAGGGATTCGGGGGACGCGTAACCTTACCGCAGCCGCACGTTGCCGTGCGTGATACCGGCCATCACGCACGCCATCACGCGCGGCCCTTCGGCAGCGTGCTGATCCGCTTGACCTCGCGCGATTCGAGCCAGTTCGGCGTGCGCGCGCAGTACAGCACCATCGGCAGCGCGTCCTCGCCCCAGAACAGTTGCTGGTTCATCCAGAACGTCGGCACGCCGAACACACCGAGCGCGATCGCGTCGGTCGTGTTGCGGGTCAGTTGCGCAGCGGTTTCCTCGAATTCGATCAGCTCGTCGCCGTGACCCACGCCGACGCGTTCGCACAGCGCGGCGAAGCCTTCCGGCGTCGACGGATCGTTGCCTTCGCGCCAGATGAACCGGAACATTTCCAGCACCGTCACGATATCGGCGCGCAGCGCGATCGCGAGGCGCAGCACCTTGTCGGAATCGAACGGGTGCGCGGGCGGCATCTTGAAACGGATGCCGAGCTGCTCCGCGCGAAACAGCGCGTGACGGTACGTGAACACGCGCTTGGCCGGCACGTCGGCGGTCGGGCGCTGGCCCCAGTGGCGCTGCAGGTCGCTTAGCGACACGGGCACGGGGACGAACGGCACGTCCGGCCATTTGTCGTGCTGCTCCAGCAGCAGATACGAGAACGGCGACACGAAGTCGAAGAACCAGGCGGGTTGGGTGGTATCGAGGCCGGTTGTCATGTCGTTCTCCAGAAGGTGGGGCGTGCGGCGCCTGGCGGCGGCCTCCATGTTACGCGGCGGCGCGCGCATGCAGCAATGATCGCGGATCGTTCGCTCACGCGGAACCGGGAGTCGCCCGGGGGGCGTCGCCAGCCGGCGGTGGCGCGGCTTGCGCGCGTGCCGGCGGGCTGCCGGCCCCGGGCGGGCCCGCCGGCGCATCCTGGTCGTGCGCGGTGAGCCGTTCGCGCACGAAGCCGATGTGCTCGCGTAGTACGTAGAACTGACCGGCGTACGCGAGCGGCATCTTCATCCGGTTCACGGCTTCCTCGATGTCGTCGAGCTGGTCGAGCAACTGCACGCGCTCCTCGGCCGTATGGTCGCCGAGCGCGCTGCGTTCGAGCGCGATCAGCGCGCCGTACCAGCGGTAGATGCGCGAGCGCACCCGCCAGCCGTACAGCGACGGCACGAGCCGCAGCCCGGGAATCAGCACGACGATCAGCGGTACCAGCACGACCAGCAACCGGTCGACCAGGCTCGCGACCCAGAACGGCAGCCGCCGGTACAGGAAGGTCTTGCCCGACTTGTAATAGCGCGACGCGTCGTCGGACAGCGGGAAGCCGCGCGTGACCGGCGACGGGAATTCGCCCGCGTGCTGCAGGATCGTCGCGTGGCCGTGCACTTCGCGCGCGGCCTCGATCAGCAGGTCGGACAGCGCGGGGTGCAGCGAGTCGCGCGCGACGAGTTCGATCGTCGGCGCGACCGTGTGGATATCGGCGGGCGGCAGGTTGAGACCGAGATCGTAGACGCCCATCGGCAGCGTGATCGCGGTCAGGTACGGAAAGCGCCGCGCGTACGCCTCGGCCTGCGTGAACGAATACACGTGCACGCCCGGCGCGCGGAACAGCTTCGCCATCACCGGGATCTGCGTCGAATCGCCGGACAGGAAGGCCGCGTCGATCTTGCCGTCGAGCAGCGCGGTCGCCGCGTCCTCGCCGGCGGTCGGCAGGAGCGCGGTCGGGCCGCCCGGCACGATGCCGTTCATCTTCAGCAGAGCGAGGCTCAGTTCGCGCGCGCCGCTGCCTTCCGCACCGAGCGCGAGCCGCTTGCCCTTGAAGTCGGACAGGCGCGCGACGACCGGGCCGCGGTACATGATCGCGAGCGGCACGTAGCCGATGCTGCCGAGCGACACGAGATGCTCGTCGCGCTCCTTCGGGCCGATGCCGCTCTGCACGAATCCGACGTCGACCGGCGCGTTCGGATTCGACAGCCGCGCGAGGTTCTGCGCGGAACCTTCGGACGATTGAACGTCGAGCGTGACGCCGTTTTTAGCGAGAATCGTCTTGTACTTCTGCGCGGCGTTCCAGTACGTGCTGCCGGGCGGCCCGGACGAGATCACGAGCGTGGACGGCGGCGCCGGCTGGATCAGCTTGACCGCGAGCCAGACGGCCGCGCCGGCGAGCAGCACGGTCGGGCCGATCGACAGCGCGAGGTCGCGCCACGAGACGGCGACGAAGCGGGCGAGGATGCGGCGCGGCGGGCGAGGGCGGGCAGGCTTCATGGGGTTGGCGGATGACGCTGGCGTGACGCATCGGTGACGGTCGTCGCGGGACGACGTGGAGTCTCGCGGCGATGGTACCCGGTTTCCCCGCGCCTGCGCGAGTCGGGGAGAGTATTGCACCGCGGCACCGGGACGGCGGCGGGCACCCCCGCGTCAAAAGCTTTGCGCTTCGGCGGGCGCTGGATTACATTGTGCGACGCAGCCGCGCCCGATTCGCGCGCGACCCGGCACGTCATCAGACCGGGCGCGTCCGGCCGGCGGTTGCCCGGCCCGGCCGGCCCGCTTTCGCGTGCGCCGGCCGCCGGCCCGTGACGCCTCTCTCGTATCGCCGTGGAAAACACCGGCTGTCCCGCCCGTTCGCGCGCGGGCCGGCTGTTTTTGGGGGTATTCGGCCGTACTGTGCACGGCCGTTCCGGAGTGATAAGGAGATAGCATGAAGTCGATCGTGTTGAGAGCGTTGGGTGTCGCCGCCGTGGCGGCCTGTCTGTCGGGCAGCGTGTATGCGCAGTCGAGCGACGCAGCGGCCACGGAAGCGCCGGCGGCGGCGAGCAGCGCGCCGAAGGCCGCCGCGAAAACCGCGAAGAAGGCGAACCGCAAGCTCGGCTACGCGGTGCGCAAGGCCATTACGAAGGCAGGCGGCATCGACGTGGCGAACATCGTCGTGCGTTCGAAGGGCGGCGCGATCTCGCTGGAGGGCACGGTGCCCGACCAGGCACAGATCGACAAGGCGGAAGAGGCGGCGAAGAGCGTGAAGGGCGTGACGTCGGTCACGAACAAGCTGACGGTTCAGCAGCAGTAACGCCGGGCGGCGGCGCGCGAGCGCCGCGTGCGCCCGTTTTCAGGCGGGCCCCGGCATGCCGGGGCCCGTTTGCGCTTCAGAGGCCGAACGCCGCGCGCGACGCGGCGGCGGACCGATAACGAT